>MVQR01000398.1 GCA_002067815.1 Syntrophus sp. PtaB.Bin001
CAAGAGAAGCATTAATAATAATGCGATATAGTAAGAATAATATCCATATACAACTGTAACATATGAAATCCAGTACAATAAACCAACATGAAATAACATACCAATAGAAAAACCAGTAATTGCGCTTTTAAATAACGATTTCTCTTGGATTGAATAAAAAAATGGAATTAATGCAATCCATGCAAAAAATCCAATGCCATACTTTGGGAAGGAGAAAAAAAGGAGCAAACTTGATAGAAGGACACAGGTGACGGTTATATGTTTATTGAAAATTGCTTCTCTATTCATTTTGTGTCATGTGTTAAATTTGTTTTAAAAGCACTTACATAATCAGGATTAATATTCAATTATTTATTGTGTAAACAACCTGCAGTTAACTGTATTTCGGAAAATTAATTTTCATTATAAAAACATAGTTTTTTTTAATTATAATCTACAAATAAAAAGGGGCCAACTTAAGTGGTTGGCCCCTTTTTATTTGTAGATTTGGCGGGGCCGAAGGGACTTGAACCCTCGCCCTCCGGCGTGACAGGCCGGCGTTATAACCAACTTAACTACGACCCCGCTACATATACTTAACTTACAATCTGATTGAATGAGAAATGATTATTTAATACTTCCCACCATCTCTTCATGGTAGGCGGAACAGGACTCGAACCTGTGACTTCCACGGTGTAAGCGTGGCGCTCTCCCAGCTGAGCTACCCGCCCAAAATAATGTTAACGAAACGGAGGTTTTCTAACAGCAATAGTCTCCCATGTCAAGGAATAAATAGGTTATTAACAATAATCTAAATTACTTCGCAGTAATCTTTAAATTTCAACTTGCCAACTGATGTTGGTTAACGGCAGGTACCGCTGTTAAATTATATGGAGAATCGCCAGTCAAACTCTCCATACTTTCTTCATCTTGTATCAAAGCAACCTTCAGCACTTCATCGACATGATCAACTCGAATTACCTCTAGTGACTTTAAAATATTAGCGGGTACTTCATCAAGATCCTTTTCATTGTCTTTTGGAATAATAACAGTTTTGAGATTTGCTCTGTGGGCTGCAAGTAATTTTTCTTTTAATCCCCCTATTGGTAAAACACGACCACGAAGGGTCACTTCACCAGTCATTGCTAAATCACCACGGACCTTCTTTTTTATAAATGCTGATGTAATTGATGTAACCATAGCAATACCTGCAGACGGTCCATCTTTGGGTATTGCTCCTTCAGGTACATGGACATGAATATCTACATCCTTATAAAAGTTTTCTGGCAGTCCAAAAATATCGGCTCGCGATCTTACGTAAGTCAATGCGGCTTGAGCTGATTCCTGCATGACTTCACCCAATTTTCCAGTCATAATTAATTTGCCTGTACCTTTTACAATAGCAGCTTCTACAACGAGAAGTTCTCCGCCAACTTCCGTCCAGGCAAGCCCTACCGTTAGACCGATTTCATTCTTTCCTTCTGCTTCACCATGCCTATGTTTGGGAACTCCCAAATATTTATAAACTAATTTTGATGTAACTCTAATTTTTCCTTTACCGAGATTTGTAACAATTTCACGAGCTACTTTTCTACATATAGATGCGATTTCCCTCTCAAGATTTCGAACGCCTGCTTCTCTTGTATATTGACGAATGATAGTCTGAATTGCACTATCTGTAAATTCGATATTATCTGAATTTAGTCCATTTGCCTCCATCTCTTTGTTAACTAAAAATTTCTTTGCAATGTTCATCTTTTCAGGTTCCGTATAACCAGCTATTCTTATCACTTCCATTCTGTCCTGTAAGGGTGCCGGAATTGTCTGAAGAACATTTGCAGTAGTGATAAACATAACATCCGAAAGGTCATAGTCAACTTCAAGATAGTTATCATTAAACGCATAATTCTGTTCAGGATCGAGGACTTCCAGCAATGCAGATGATGGATCTCCTCTAAAGTCGGAGCTTAACTTGTCGACTTCATCAAGACAGAATACAGGATTATTTGAACCAGCTTTTTTGAGAAGCTGTACAATTTTACCTGGCAGTGCTCCGATATATGTTCTTCTGTGCCCCCTGATTTCTGCCTCGTCTCTAACTCCACCAAGAGAAAGTCTAACAAACTTCCTGTTTGTAGCTCTGGCAACAGATTTCGCTATTGATGTTTTTCCAACGCCGGGAGGTCCTACGAGACAAAGTATGGAACCCTTGTTTTTTTTCACAAGTGTTTGAACAGCCAAATATTCAAGAATTCGTTCCTTTACCTTCTCAAGACCATAATGATCTTCTTCTAGGATGGCTTCTGATTGTTTTAACGTATATACATTTTCTGTCTTCTCCATCCATGGCATATCGAGAATCCAGTCGATATAGTTTCGTACAACCGTAGCTTCCGCAGACATTGGCGCCATCATTTGCAGCTTTTTAATCTCCTGCCGTACTTTCTTGTTTGCCTCTTCAGAAATCTTCTTTTGTTTAAGACGTTTCTCTAATTCAGCAATTTCATTTTTGAATTCATCTTTTTCACCCATTTC
>MVQR01000399.1 GCA_002067815.1 Syntrophus sp. PtaB.Bin001
AGGAGAACGTCAACGCGTGTTTTATATTTGCGGGCAATCGTGTCCAGGGTGTCGCCGCGCTTAACTTTGTAGGTAATCACTTCGACTTTTTTCTTCTTCGAGCCGGTTCCTTCAGATGAAGAAAGGCTCTTTTCTTCTTTTGATTCAGCGCCCGACGCCGCTTCGGCAATGCGGATTTTCTTTCCGGCCAGAAGCGGATATCGTCTCTTCATGGAATTGAGCTTCAAAAGTTCCGCCACTGTCATATCGTGTTTCCGGGCAATGGAATCAAAGCTGTCGCCTTTTTTTACCTCATAAAAAACGATCGGCGACGGCGGGGAGGCTTTCCGGTTTCTTGCGTCTTTCCTGGTTTTTATGCCGTTGTCATCGCTTGCTACGCTGTCGTCTTTTGCCTCGCCATTAACTTTGATCGTGACCCCGGCGTAAAGAGGATCATCAGAGCTCATCCCGTTGAGTTTACGAAGTGCGGCAATGGAAGTATGGTAATGGCGGGCTATAATGTCAAGGGTTTCCCCCTTCCGGACCTTATGAAGAGAAACGGCGATTAATTCCTTTTTCGTTCCCCGGCGAGAATTTCGGTCTTCTTTTGTTGATTTTCTGTCGATTTCCGCTGTTTCGAGATCGGACAACTTCGCAATCTTCAGTTTTTTCCCTGCGGGAAGTGGCGCTTGTTTCTTGATTCCGTTCAATTGGGCCAGATCGTCGAGGGATACATGGTATTTTAGGGCGATCTTTTGCAGTGTTTCTCCCTTCTTGACTTTATGGAATGTAACGACCTGCGTATCGGCCTCTTTTGCTTTGCCGGATGAGGTTTTCCCGGCCAACGATTCAGCCGAAAAGCGGGTTTTTCTACCCATTTCGGGGTTGCGTTCCTTATGAGTCAGGATTGCCGGAGATCCGGATGGCGCAAGAGGCGCCGAGGGGCTGAACTCACAGACGGTTTTTCCGATGGCCTCTGCCATCCTGGATTGAAAAGCCGGATCTTTCAGCCACTCCTCTTCCTCCGGGTTTGATATGTAAGCCGTTTCGACGAGCACAGAGGGAATCTCCGGCAGCTTCAGCACCCGCAACGGGGCTTCCTGGACGGTCCGGAATTTCACATGACCCACTCTGTCCAGAGAATCCAACAGCACCGTCCCGAAATTCTTGGAGACATTCAGGGTGTTCGTCTGACACATGTTCAGGATAATGGGATCGGAGGCTTCGCTGGCTTCTCCATTGGGCGAACCGCCGACGAGGTCGGCTAGGTTTTCCTTATTTGCCAGAATCCGGGCCGCCGCACTGGTGGCAGCTCCCATGGAAAGACAGTAGACCGAACTGCCTCTTGCTTCCCTGTTCTGCGCGGCATCGGCATGAACACTGATAAACAGAGCCGCACCGTATTCCCTGGCAATCTGCAGCCTTTTTTTAAAGGGGACGTAGTAGTCGCCGTCCCGCGTCAAGAACGCGCGATAACCCGGCTGCTGGTTTAAAAAGAATCTGAGTTTCCTGCCGATATCCAGAACGACATCCTTTTCATATGTTCCGCCTTTGCCGACAGCTCCGGGATCATCACCGCCATGTCCAGGGTCAATTACAATAATTCTGTCTCTTTGCTGCTCTCTGGCAAGCGTTCTTTCCTCGATTTCCTTCTTTTCGACATCGGGGAATTCAATGTCGATGACAATGCGGTAAGGCTTATCCTCGACCTTCTTTAAAGTGAAAACGTTTGTTTCCACATTTTCGTCGAGGAAAAAATCGATTTTATATCTGCCGCCACTAACAGGTTCATGAAGAATCTTTTTAATGCCTCTTTTTTTCAGAAGAATCGAATTGGGAATGGATTGTTGTATGTCGCAGTTTTGAAAATAAAGGGATAATACCTGTCCTTCTCTGATTTCCTGGTAACGGGCTTTTTCTCGGGTATCGATAACAACGCGGGTATGGTCGGGCGCCATCCAATGCCGGATATTCAGGATGCTGTTGGCGGCCAGGCCGGAAGAGGGCAGGCAGCAAAGGCACGCCAGGACCAGCAGGACCTTGAAAATAAGTTTTTTCTTTTTATAAATAAGTTTTGCAGTATCGGTAGTCATCATACCTCCAGAAATTCGGCGACCTGATCGGATTAGAAGCAGGACATAGGAAATCTTGGGGTAATATTCAGTTCATATTTAACAGAGTTTTCCCCGGTAAATCTTATACATGCATGAGTAGAGCCAAAACCTTACGTAATCTAGCAGAATTGATCGATGACTTCAACCTTCCAATGAAGAATGTTCCTGCATTTCCCCTGGAATCTTGAGTATTGTGAATTGCCCCATAGTGAAAATGGCTGTAAAATATGGCCTTGACAGGTCAAGGGAAAAATGCCAGAAGAGTGCCGTTTAATTTGCCGGATATTTCCCAACAGCAGATTAAGAAATCAGATTACTTCACAGGGGCGATTAGCTCAGTAGGATAGAGCGTTGGTCTCCGGAACCAAAGGCCGCGCGTTCGAATCGCGCATCGCCCACCAATAAAAT
>MVQR01000400.1 GCA_002067815.1 Syntrophus sp. PtaB.Bin001
AGATGGCAAAGGCCCTGGGGGCAAAAACGGTCATCGGCATGGCGAGAAATCCGGAAAAACTCCAGAGAGCGCTCAGCTATGGCTGTGACTTCGTCATCAGCACCCAGGATAAGACCAGCAAGGACGTTGCGGGTGAATTTAGTGCAATCCGCAAAGCCAATGGCCTTCCCAACGTAAGCTGGAAGATATTTGAAGTATCCGGAACCAAGGCAGGTCAGGATCTCGCACTGGATCTTCTTTCCTTCACCGGAAAGATGATAGTGGTCGGGTTCGGAATGGCTAAAAATGAATACAGCATTTCGAGACTTATGGCTTTTGATGCCGAAATAATCGGTACCTGGGGATGTCTGCCCGAGTACTACCCGATCGTTCTCGGCATGGTGCAGTCCAAGAAGATTGACATCGATCCTTTTGTTGAAGTTCGACCGATGAGCACGATTGCAGCGACCTTTGATGAAATTCACAAGGCCGGCTCTCCCGCAAAGAGAGTTGTATTGAAACCTGATTTTTAAGAAACACCAAAAAAAACATAAGAGGAGAAGAGTATGAGTTTAGCATGGATGCCAAGAGAACACGGTTTGAAGAATCATGATCGTCACACCTCTCAGTGGTGGGGTACGGAAGCGCCCTGCACCGTATTTGAAAAACGACCGCTGAAAGACCCCAAAGGCAATGAAATTGCCGGTCTGTACACTGCGTGGATTCGCCTGAACAATCCCGCCCAGTACAATTCCTACACGACTGAAATGGTAAAAGGTGTTATCGCTGGTTTTGAAAATGCCTCCACCGACCGTTCCGTCGTCGCCGTCGTCTTCACGGGCACTGGCCCCTACGCCTTCTGCACCGGTGGAAACACGAAGGAATATTCTGAATACTACAGCATGAGACCGGAAGAATACGGCTCCTACATGGAACTGTTCAACAATATGGTTGACTCCATTCTGATGTGCAAGAAACCGGTCATCTGCCGCGTCAATGGCATGAGAGTCGCCGGTGGTCAGGAAATCGGTCTCGCTTGTGACATCGCAGTATCTTCAGACTTGGCAATTTTCGGTCAGGCCGGTCCCCGTCACGGTTCAGCACCGGTCGGCGGCTCCTCCGACTTCCTGCCCTGGTTCCTCAGCAATGAAGACGCCATGTGGAACTGCGTAAGCTGCGAAATGTGGTCAGCCTACAAGATGAAGGCGAAGAACCTCATCTCCAAATGCCTCCCCGTCCTGAAGGACGACAAAGGTAACTGGGTGCGCAATCCCCAGGTCATCACCGATGCTTACGTTAAAGACGGTGAGATCGTTTACGGTGAGAATAAGACCGGTCAGGAAGCAAAAGACGCCCGCGCTTGGGTCAACGAACAGTTGAAAGCCGGCAAAGAAGATTTCTCCCTGGTCGACGCGGAAGTCGAGAGAATCATTTGGGTCTTCGCAAACCTGTTCCCCGGCTGCTTGATGAAATCCATTGACGGTATCCGCCAGAAGAAGAAATCCTGGTGGGATCAGGTAAAGAATGACCACAGATACTGGCTGGCCACCAACATGATGGGCGAGGCTTTCGCAGGTTTCGGCGCATTCAATACCAAGAAGATCACCGGTGTGGACACCATCGACTTCATAAAGAATCGTCAGCTGATTGCAGAAGGCGCATTGAACAACGAAGCATACTTCGAGCAGATCCTCGGGAAACCGAAAGCGTAGTTTTTTATCTGCTGTTTAAATTAAGGGGGGGGTGGGTACTCCCCCTTTTTTTATTTCAGACCTCGATACCCGGAAGGAGCCAAGGAGTTCGAGAATGTCCTGTCAGCTTCTTCTTCCTGAATCGCGCCTTGACTTCAAAACATTACTCAAAGAAGGGAGACTATTATGGGATTCGAACATATTACGTTTGAAAAAAAAGACAAAGTTGCCACCATTACTCTGAATGAACCCCCGTCCAACTGGTTGACGATCTTGATGATGAAGGAAATCAACCAGGTACTGCTGGATGTTAAGAAAGACCCGACCGTTCAGCTGTTAGTTTTTGATGCCGCGGGAGGGAAGGCTTTCTGCGACGGCGTCGATGTCGCCGATCACACTCCGGACAAAGTGGATGAAATGATTTTCGTTTTCCACGAAATGTTTCGCATAATGGCCAGCTTGGATGTTACGACCGTGGCACTGGTGAATGGACGCTCCCTGGGCGGCGGCTGCGAACTAATGGCCTTCTGCGATATCGTTATTGCCTCCGACAAAGCCAGAATCGGCCAGCCCGAGATCGCCGTCGGCGTCTTCCCACCTGTTGCCGCAGCCTGGTTCCCCAAGATCATTGGCCTCAAAAAGACCATGGAACTGCTCCTTACCGGAAAGATCATTACGGCCAAAGAAGCGGAAGCCATCGGTTTGGTCAACGTTGTTTTACCGGCGGAAAACTTCAAGGAAGGTGTGGATAAATTCCTGGCCGACTTCCTCAACAAGAGCCGACCCGTCGCCATGTGGACGCGCCGTGCTGTTATGGCT
>MVQR01000401.1 GCA_002067815.1 Syntrophus sp. PtaB.Bin001
ATCTCTTTCAGGCTGAAGGGCGCCATGGAATAGCCGCGGTGAGGTTCGTGTTCCACGAACCCCTGCAATTCCAGCCATTTCAGGGCTTGAATGACCGGGGTTGGGCTTAATTTAAGCCTTTCGGCAAGATCTCTGTAGAGAATCCGCTGTCCCGGAACAAGTTCCTTGTTATAAAGCATATGCCTGATGCCTTGATAGGCGATCTGGGCACTGTCTTCCGTTTGTTTTTTGGTGGTTTGTTTATTTTCCTTTTTCATGCGGCCAACCCTATATTAATGAAATTAAATATGCAATCAAATTTTGATTTTCAAATAAAATTAAAATTAATGCAAAATTTGATTAAATATGAACTTATTTCCATTGACATATCGGCACAGCAATTTTATCTTTGCTCGCCGTGGACAGAAGATGTTTCTCTCCATCATTATTAATTAAAGGATAAAACCGTTATGAGACTTCATGAATACGAGGCTTTGGATATTTTTGAACAGAACGGCATCCCCGTTCCCCGCCGCGGTGTCGCCTCCACCATGCACGAAGCCCTTCATGTGGCGGGCGAGATCGGTTACCCCGTCATCCTGAAAGCTCAGGTCCTTGTAGGGGGACGCGGCCTCGCAGGCGGCATCAAGACCGCTTCCTCGCCGGACGAATTAAAGGAGGTAGCCGAATCCCTGCTTTCCTCGGATATCAAGGGATTGCCGGTCCTCAAGCTCCTCGTCTGCGAGAAGGTGGAGGTCGCCAAGGAACTCTATGTGGGCATTACCATAGACGGCTATTCAGGCAGGCCGGTCATCGTGGTGAGCACAGAAGGCGGCATGCTGATCGAAGAGACGGCGAAGACTTCGCCGGAAAAGATCGCCTCGGTCCATGTCGATTCATCCTTCGCTTTCTACCCCTATCATGCCCGCGCCTTATTGTCGAGACTCGGCGTGAATCAGCAACTGATCGCGACCTGGACGGATGTCATCGGCCAGCTATACAACGTCGTAATGCGTTACGAGACTCTGATCGGCGAAATCAACCCCCTCGTCGTTCTCCCAAACGGCGGACTGATTGCTGTTGACGCCGTTCTGGAGGTAGACGATTCGGCCATATCAAGAATTCGTTTTCCCCTGCCCGACCGTATCGAACGGATCGAAAATCCGCTTGAACGCAGGGGGCGGGAGATAGGCGTCACCTATGTCGACCTCGACGGAGATATCGGATTGATATCGTCGGGCGCCGGGCTCGGCATGGCCTCCACGGACATCATCGGCGAGAGGATGAAACCGGCAAACTTCCTGGAGACCGGCGGCGGCATTACCGCTGATCTGCTCTATCGATGCATGGAGCTGATCATGATGAAACCGGGACTACGAGCCATCTTTATCAATGTGTACGGCGGCATCAATCCGATTCACGAAGGCGCTAAAGGCGTGGTGCGCTATATCAAGGAACACAACGTCAAGATACCGATCGTAGCCAAGGCGCTGGGAAACCGCCAGGAAGAAACCTGGGAGATATTCCGCTCCGCAGGCGTCCATGTGGTGACGGAAGCCGCTACTGAAAAGGCGGTAGATCGCTTATATGAACTGGTAGGACGAGGTTAACAATGAGCATACTGATAAACGATTCAACACGCGTCATAGTGCAGGGCATCACGGGCCGCATCGGCAAAGCGCAGGCCCACTGGATGCTTGAATACGGCACAAAAGTCGTTGGCGGGGTCACGCCCGGCAAGGGCGGCACCACAGTCGAGGGACTCCCCGTCTTTAACAGCGTGCAGGAGGCCGTGAAGGAAACAGGGGCCAACGCCTCGGTATTTTTCGTCCCTGCCGCCTTCGTCCTCGACGCCTTTATGGAAACCATCGATGCCGGGATAAAGCTGATCGTCATCGTTCCTGAACATATCCCCGTCCGGGATGTAATGAAGATGCGCAGCTATGCAATGGAAAGGGGCGTCTTCGCCCTGGGTCCCACAACCCCGGGCATCCTAGTTCCCGGCAAAGGGAAAATGGGCATCATGCCGGCATCTATGTTCTCTCCCGGGAGGGTCGGCATTATCTCCCGAAGCGGGACACTCTCTTATGAATTCGCGGGCATCCTTTCAGAAAACAATGTAGGGCAAAGCACCGTCGTCGGTATGGGCGCCGATCCCGTCGTACTTAGAAACCTTGCAGACATCCTTGAACTCTTTGAAGAAGATGAAGGCACCGATGGGGTGATCGTAGTCGGGGAAGTAGGCGGAGAACAGGAAGAGAAGGCCGCCGGATTTATCGCCAGAAGGATGACCAAGCCTGTGGCGGCCTACATTGCGGGACGCTATTCGCCGCAGGGAAAACGGATGGGACATGCAGGCGCTATCGTACGCGGCGCTTCGGGAACGGTTGCCGGTAAACATGAGGCGTTACGGGCAGCCGGAGTTACGGTGCTAGAAAGCCCGATCGATGTCGTTGCGTGGGCCGCCAAGCACAAACTGAGTTGAATATA
>MVQR01000402.1 GCA_002067815.1 Syntrophus sp. PtaB.Bin001
CCTGCCCTTTTATGGAGAGAGAAGACCCATGCTCATCGATCTGGCTCTTCATCCTGATAAGGACAAGGATAAGCACCATTATACGTCCATTCAAAAAATTGGAGACATTCTTTTCGGAGAGGCCTTTACCCCTGGAATTTCTCCCGGTGACGTACATCTTTCCGCTACGGCATCCGTTTTACGGGATTCCCAAGGAGAGATAGTAGCCGCCATTGAATGTTTCCGGGACAATACGGAACGGAAAAAACTGGAAGAGCGATTGAGCCGGGCTGAAAAAATGGAAGGACTGGGAAGACTGGCAGGCGGCGTTGCCCATGATCTCAACAATGTTCTGGGAATCCTGGTCGGCTACTCGGAACTGCTGCTGGACATGGTCTCGGCAGACAGTATCCTGAAAAAGTATGCTGAGAACATATATCAATCCGGAATAAGAGGCGCCGCTATCGTTCAGGACCTTCTAACCCTGGCAAGGAGGGGGGTTACTGTTGCAGAAGTGGTCAATCTCAATAAGGTGGTCACCAATTATCTCAAGACTCCGGAATTTGAAAAACTGGCTTTATACCACCCGGATATAAGGATTGTTACCGATCTTGAAAATGGACTAATGAATATCAAGGGTTCGCCGGTTCATTTAGGCAAGACTTTGATGAATTTGGTCTCCAATGCAGCTGAAGCAATCGCTGGTCCCGGAGAAGTAACGATCAGAACGGAGAATCTATCATTAGACAAGCCAATTAAGAACTATGATGCCCTACGCGAAGGAGATTATGTCGTTCTTACAGTATCCGACACCGGCAGCGGCATTTCAGCAGATGATCTCGGCAAGATCTTCGAGCCTTTCTATACCAAAAAGGTCATGGGTCGCAGTGGTACGGGCCTTGGATTGGCCGTTGTCTGGGGAACGGTTAAGGATCATAAAGGGTATATTGACGTACAGAGCAAGGAAGGAAAGGGAACTACTTTCAAGCTCTATTTCCCGTTAACCAAGGAGAAGGAAACAGAAGCTAAGAAAGACGCCGTGTCTAATGAATCATACATCGGACGGGGAGAATCGATTCTGGTAGTGGATGATGTACCCGGACAAAGGGAGCTGGCAGCAAACATGTTAAGCAGGCTCGGTTATTGCGCTGTAACTGTAGAAAGCGGTGAAGCGGCCGTTGCCTATTTACGGGAGAACAAAGTCGATCTCCTTGTCCTGGATATGATAATGGATCCCGGTATGGACGGACTGGAAACCTATCGACAGATACTGGAGATCCATCCGAATCAGAAAGCGATTATCGTAAGCGGATTTTCCCAGACGGAAAGGGTAAGAAAGGCCCAGGAACTGGGAGCCGGCGCTTATGTCCGGAAACCATATATTAGAGAGTGTCTTGGACTTGCGGTCAGGAAGGAATTGGACAGATCAAGATAAAATCAAGCAAAAGTTGCTCAGGAATCCCCCCATAATGTCCGTTATGGACTGCCAAGCAGTAAATACCCATTGACAACCGGATTATTAGTTTTAAAATGTTATACACTAAGGATTAGTTCTCCTTCATTACCATTAATTAAATTATGTACTGCAATCACAAACGGCGTGTCATAGTTAGGCAGAGACAGAATCAATATTTGCACCACAAACAATACCAAGGAGGAAAATCATGAACAGTCCCTGGAAGGAAAAAATTATGTGCATGATTCAGTGTACACGCTGCGGCAGTTCCCTGAAGGCCGATGATGAAAGGATTCTCTCCGTGTACGATCACGAACCCATTTGCATGAATTGCAAAAGAGAAGAGGAAAAACGTCCCGATTATGCCGAAGTTTCAAAAAATATGATCGGGCAGTGCATGATTGAAACCGAGCTGGCACAAAGTGATCAGGGAGGTTACTGTTATCATCACTTTTACCCATATAAATGCTGATCTTGAAAGGATTTCACTTTCAGGAAGGAGTAATTTTCCCTTTTTAGGGAACTCAATTTTTCTCTGACTGGATTTTCTATAAAATAGAAAAGTCCATACGATTACTTGTGCGACTTCAGCTTAAGGAATTGAAGCCGGATGTTTGGCCGCTTCTTTGAGGTCTGTCATTCTGCAAGGAGGCTTATTTTGATTAATTCGTAATGTTCGTCCGAAAATGGCATTGATTATTCTGTTGTTAAGAGTTAAATCTTTCCCGCCGATAAGATGTATCTCCGTATAATAATCATCCAATAAGGCAATTAAAAAAAAGACCGACCTCAATGAAATTAGGGATTACAACGTCCGGAATGCTTGGCCTAGACCGGAAAAATGTGCTTTACTGGTTACCGCGACATACAGAATTGTTTTTTACCCATATCATTCCCGATAATCGACAATTTAGAAGAATTGACCTGATGAAATATTTTGACAGTAATAGAATCGCTGTTGTCCTTTTCGATTTTGGCGGTGTGCTTGCAGAAGAAGGATGGAAACAAGGA
>MVQR01000403.1 GCA_002067815.1 Syntrophus sp. PtaB.Bin001
CCCACTCCCGGGATTGCCTATCTGGCCAGCAGCATGCGGGCGGATGCGGGTATTGTCATTTCGGCATCTCACAATCCCATTCAGGATAGTGGAATAAAGATCTTTTCCGGTGAAGGCTACAAGCTGCCCGATGAAAAGGAACTCGAGATAGAGAAAATCGTTCTGAGCGATGTCAAGGGTAAAACCCTGTCACCTTATGAATTAGGCAGGGCCTTTCGTATGGAGGACGCTCGAGGGCGCTATATAGTCTTCCTGAAGCATACCTTTCCCAAGGAGTACATGCTGGAAGGCCGCCGGTTCGTCCTGGACTGTGCCAACGGAGCGACTTATCGCGTTGCACCGGAAACTTTCCGGGAACTGGGGGCCGAAGTAATCCCGCTATTTAATGAACCGGATGGGCGCAATATAAATGTGAATTGTGGATCGCAGCATCCGGAAAAACTTGCAGAGGCCGTTGTCCGCCACAAGGCTGATGCCGGTTTTGCCTTTGACGGTGACGGAGACCGGTTGATCGCCGTGGACGAAACCGGGGTCGTTTTGACGGGAGACCAGGTAATCGCCCTGTGCGCCAAAATAATGAAAGAGGAAGGCCGCCTGAACGGCAATCTTGTGGTCCGTACCGTTATGAGCAACGTGGGGCTTACCGCGGCTTTTCAGGAACTCGGCATCGATTCCGTCATGGCGGGTGTAGGCGACCGTTTTGTTCTTGAGGAGATGGTGGCTCGCGGCGCCGTCCTGGGCGGTGAAGATTCAGGACACATCATTTTTCGCGAATTCCACACGACGGGTGACGGTATTCTCACCGCTTTGCAGGTGGCGGCAGCAATGGTAAAAGAAGGCAAAACGCTTTCCGAACTGGCGAAAATCATGACCGTATATCCTCAGAATCTGATTAATCTCGATGTTTGCTCCAAACCTGATTTATCCTCTATACCCGAAGTTGTGTCTGTCATTGAGGCGGTAGAAAAACAACTGGCCGATCGCGGACGAGTGCTGGTGCGATATTCAGGAACGCAGAACATGTGCCGCGTGATGGTGGAAGGGCCGACACGGGAGGAAACCGAAATCTACTGTCGGCGGATTGCCGATGTGATTCGGGCTAAGATCGGTTAGTAATCCTATTTAAATAAGTTATAGAAATTAGCGAGATAAAAAAGCGAGAAGGCAGACATGGTCAGCAGGATTGAAATCGCTTTTCTTCCAGGGGTAAGAGACGCTCTGGGAGAAAAGACCCGGCGCAGGATAATCCATGACCTCCATCTTTCGGTGGAGAGCGTGACGACAATAGATGTTTACACCCTTGAGGGAGATCTGACAGAGGACATGTTGGAGCAGGTTGCTGCAGGTCCTTTTTGCGATCCGGTCATTCAGCGATATGCAGTGAACCGAGGCCTGGCCTCAGGTTTTGACTGGCTTATCGAAGTGGGATTCCGGCCCGGTGTTACTGATAACGTCGGTCGTACTGCGACGGAAGCTGTGAAACTGCTGTTGGAAGATGCAATAGACGGCGGTCTGAAGGTTTATACGTCGCGGCAATACCTTCTCAATGGGAAGCTGACTCTCCGGGAGGTGGAAGAAATAGCCTCAGGTCTCTTAGCCAATGATCTCATTCAGAGATTTGAAATTTTCGACGGCCGGACCTGGCAGCCGGGTAAGATTGTTAATCCTTATGTGCCCAAGGTCGTCGTAACTAGTTCTCCCCGGACCGAATATGTTGATTTGCCCGATGATGATGTTCGCCTGCAGGAAATAAGCAGCAGTCGGGTTTTGGCATTGACGGTAGAGGAAATGCGGCTGATCCGGAGTTATTTTCAGGATGGAGATGTAAGGCGCAGGCGCCGCGAGGTAGGAATGGGCGAAGGAATTACCGATGTCGAACTGGAATGTCTGGCCCAGACTTGGTCGGAGCACTGCAAGCACAAGATATTCAGCAGTCTTATTACATACGAGGACGAAAAGGGCAACTCCCGGATCATCGATTCCCTGTTCAAGAGTTGCATCAAGGCTTCGACAAATGCCATCCGGGAAGAGTTGGGGCCGGAGGACTGGTGCCTTTCGGTCTTTGTCGATAATGCAGGAATCATTAAATTCAATGATGAATATAATCTGGTTTTCAAGGTGGAGACCCACAACTCGCCTTCCGCGCTCGATCCTTACGGCGGCGCCCTGACGGGAATCGTGGGCGTGAACAGAGACCCCTTCGGGGCGGGAAAAGGTGCAAAACTCATTTTCAACACGGATGTTTTCTGCTTTGCCTCTCCCTTCCATGACCAGCCGCTGCCGCCACGCATCCTCCATCCCCGGCGCATCTATGAAGGGGTTAGAGAAGGTGTGGAACATGGAGGCAACAAAAGCGGAATTCCTACGGTCAATGGTTGTGTGGTTTTCGACGAACGCTTTCTCGGCAAACCGCTTGTCTACTGTGGAACGGGGGG
>MVQR01000404.1 GCA_002067815.1 Syntrophus sp. PtaB.Bin001
GCCTATCAGGCAGCCGATTCGCTGGGTACCCCCTTTGCCGCCGTGACTTTTTTCCAGGGAGAGAAAATCGCACCTCCCGCGGGTTCGCTGGATTACGGGCAACTGACGGCTTACCTGGATCAGCAGCTTCCCACAAAGAATCTTTTCTACACCGTCCGGATCGACGGCGCATTCAAATGGGTCAAGACACGTTCCTGCGTCAAACAATCCAAACCTTACCCCCGCCTCGTGGAGGCACTTAAGAATCAGCCAGAGTTCGAGATGCACAATGTCCGCGGAACGCTCGTCGGATTCCGCTGCCCCGATTACGTTAACGGGGTCAATGTTCCCGGCTATCATCTGCACTTTATTACGGAAGACCGCACTGCGGGAGGACACGTCCTCGGTTTCGCTACGGATCAACTGAATATCCGCATGGATAAGGCGACCGCCTTCCAGATGAACCTTCCGGAAAACGAAGTGTTCTACATGCTTGAGCTTTCCGCAAAGAAGGCCGGCGAATTGGAGAAAGTGGAAAAGGGAACGGCGACACGCACCGATACCCATTGATGCCGACAACCGATAAAGGCCTGGGATAAGCTCTCGATGGCGATTCGGCCATCATTGCTGAAAAATGATCTGATAAGCCCTGATTCCGCAAGGTTCCACTTCGAGTTCCAGCGTTTCGCTCTCCAGTGCCAGCGTATCGCCTTTTATCATCTCGTTAAGCCGGCAGCATCTCTTTCCTTGCAGTACGCCCGATAGTTCCAGCTTGATTTTATAGGGATTTACGGTGTCGAGATTTGAAACCAGGAGGAATCTTTCTGCGGGATTTTTCCGGCCTTCCCTTATCGCGGCAATAATTGCACCGTGCCCCTGATCTACAAAGCGGATATTCCCCCCTTCATGGAACAGATCATAGTTGGCGAGTAGTTGATTTATTTTCCTAATCAATGCGTTGTAGCGGTTAGGCGTGGGAAAGGACACGGAGTGCATTCTGCCTATGAAATCTATCTTTTCGAGCACGCCATGCTCCGTACCCTGCACCATGCCGGTCTGACCGGTGGCGAAAAGCGCCAGGGTAAAATAACGGGGCACCGCCGCTTCCGGCGACCCATATAATTGCGCCGGTGCGCCGGTGTCATGCGTCGTGACCGGGGTCAGAAAACGAATGTTCTTGCTGATCTCGTGAAGATAACGCAGGTATTCGCGTAACAACTCGGCGAAAGGATGCTCCCAGGGATTGGCCAGCAACAGGTTGAGTTCATACTTTGCCGAAGTTTTCAGAAGCGTGTTGGAATCAGTAAAGAATTCGGCATGAATAATCAGATCAGGATAAGCCGAGCGCAAAGTGCGGATCAATTCCGCCATAAAGTCCCGATTGCCGGAATGGAGATTGTCGAAACGGACCATGCCGTCGGTATAGGCCGCATAGTTTGCCCAGAAAAGGGCATACTGCTTCATGTACGTCCATAATTCCTGTCGCATTGTCGGTTCGGGATGATCATACTGGATGATGCCCAGATCTTCCCATTTGATCCACTTGTTCATATGCCAGCAGCCGGCCCGCAAGAGACCGTCCGGCTCGTTTATGTCCGCCACAAACCATTCCGGACAGCACTTGGCCATTTTACTGGAAATGCCGATGTGGTTCAGCACTAAATCGACACAAAGCTTGATCCCCTTTTTCCGAGCTGCACGGACGAAATCCTCGAATTGATCAAGCCCGTCCCTTGAATCGGAGGGGTTGAGAAACGAGGGATCGATGCTGAAAAGATCCGCCGCGGCATAAGGACTTTCAGAATAATCCATGGTAGTTACGGGAAGCAGATGAACGGTGTTGAATCCCAGGTCGTGAATATGATCCAGTGCCCCCATCCAGTCTCCGATATGACCTGATACATTCGGGAGAAGCGTATACATCCGGATGTCTCTGGCGCTTTCCGGATCAACGATTACTTTGGACACGGGGCATCCGTCCCAGTACCAGGTTTTTCCGTTGTCCGGCGAATGTTTGATCTTGAATAGAAAGATGCCGCATCGCCGCGGCTTTACCGACAGGGAAAAATTTCCCGATCCGTTATTTCTGAATTCCAGTTCCCCCCATTCGTCTTCCCCGCTAAGCAAGTTCGTATGAAGCATGACTCGGGACGAAGAGTTTTCCTCCGGGAATGTGACCTCCAGGGTAAGGGGGTCCTCCTTGAATATTCTGAAGAACGCACCGGGAGTCGTTGACCACGAATGCTTATGCAGTCCTTTCCGGGCAATCTGCATGTTGTGGATTTTCAACGGAGGGATTTCCCTCCGGACAAGAGTTGCTTTGCTGTGAGCCAAAGTTGTCATGAAACAGATCCCTCAGGTTTTATGCTGTTTTCCTTTTCAGTTGCTAATCAGTCCGGTGCGATAAAAGCCGTCCTCTATCGAGATCAGTCGCGCCATA
>MVQR01000405.1 GCA_002067815.1 Syntrophus sp. PtaB.Bin001
TTTGGAGATCGGCGAGCCGCCCGAAAGGGATTTTCTCTATGCAAGCGTGATAAAAAAAGCGGGAAGAACCAAGGGGATATTCTTCACATCCGCCCTGACCGCCCCGGAAATATTGTTGGAAGCGCTGAAACTCGGCATCAAGGGCTTTTTTCCCCAACCTCTTGACAGGCAACATGTAAAAGAAACTCTTATTAATTTTCGGGGAGATCAAAAAGACAATCTTGAAAACAAAATTTCGGGAACCGAAGTAAAATCCGGGCAGATTATTACCCTTTTTGGCAGCAAAGGGGGGGTAGGAACGACAACAACTGCCGTAAATCTGGCGGTCGGGCTTGCCGCGAGAAAAGATGCCCCCAAGGTCGCGCTGCTGGATATGAACCCCTTTCTGGGAGAAGTTTCCATGTTTCTGGGAATCGAATCCGCTTTCGACTGGATCGAAGTTGCAAAGAACATCGACAGGCTGGATTCAACTTTTCTCATGAGCGCTCTAACTCTCCACGAATCGGGAGTATATGTGCTTCCTTCCCCTGTCAGTATTTCCGAGGGTTTCCAGGCTAATCCCCAAGTCCTGGAGACAATGCTTTCTTTCATGCAGACGCTTTTCGACTATATTATAGTGGACAGCGGACAATTTCTTGATGAAAATGCCAAGGCCATCCTGAAATTATCTCATTTGACGCTGCTTGTTTTTATCCCCAGCCTCCCGTGCATCATCAACATGAAACGGATCATGGATACATTCTACAAGCTTGGTTATCCTTCGGAAAATACCGTAGAAATTGTCGCCAATCGTTCCATCCGCAATGCGGAAGTGTCTTCGAAAGAGATCGAAACGGCTTTGAAAAAAAGCATCTTTTTTTCATTGCCCAACGATTACCGCAATACAATGAGCGCCATTAATCTCGGCAAACCCTTGATGGACATCGACGGCAGATCTGAAATCGCCCAGAAATTTACCGCGCTGGCTTCTTTCTTTACAAAAGGGGAAAAACCCGGAGAAAAGCCGGTGGCATTGCCGGATGCTCCCAAGAAGAGGAAAGCGTCTCATTTCGTAAACAATTTTTTTAAGAGCTGAAAAGCAACACGGAATATATTCAAGGAGAACTGATTTATGGGATTCGCGCCATTTCTTAATACAGGAAGATCGGAGTCCTTTTCATTCCAAATGAATGAATTGAAAGCCAGGGTCCATGATCGGCTTATCGAGCTTCTTGATCTTTCCCTGATCGATAAGCTTGACCCGCAGACACTGAGGCAGGAAATCACTAGAATTATCGAAAGAATTCTGGCGGAAGAGAAGACCACCGTCCCCATGAATTCTGAAGAAAAGACAAGGTTCTGTCAGGAAGTTCAGGATGAAGTGCTGGGTCTCGGCCCTATCGAACCCCTCATGCACGATCCTACCGTAACTGATGTCCTCGTTAACACCTACGATCATATCTATGTGGAACGCTTCGGCAAGCTGCAGCTCACGGATGCCCGCTTCAAGGACAATGCGCACCTGAAAAAGATTATCGACCGGATCGTTTCCAACGTGGGAAGACGTATCGACGAATCCTGTCCCATGGTGGATGCCCGGCTGGCAGACGGTTCCCGTGTCAACGCCATTATCCCCCCCCTGGCGATAGACGGTCCCATGCTTTCCATCCGCCGCTTCGCAGTCGATCCGCTAGAGATGGATGATCTCATCACCTTGCGGACCCTGACGCCAGAAATCGGGGAACTTCTGAAAGGCATCGTCGCCTCACGTCTTAATGTCCTTATTTCCGGCGGAACGGGAACTGGAAAGACCACGATGCTAAATGTCCTTTCCCGGTTTATTCCGGCTAACGAACGGATTGTCACTATCGAGGATTCCGCCGAACTCCAGCTAAAGCAGGAACATGTCGTCCGTCTGGAGACTAGGCCGGAGAATATCGAAGGCAAGGGTGAAGTGACTCAACGCGACCTGGTTCGGAACAGCCTGAGAATGCGCCCGGACCGGATCATCGTCGGCGAAGTCCGTGCCGAAGAAGTGCTTGACATGCTCCAGGCGATGAATACCGGACATGACGGTTCACTGACGACCATTCATGCGAACAGTCCCCGTGACGCCCTGCTGCGTCTGGAAACTCTCGTGGCAATGTCGGGCATGAACATCCCCAACGATGCCATTCGACGCTATGTCAGCTCCGCCCTCGATGTGATAGTTCAGGTCGCCCGATTGGTGGACGGCAGCAGAAAACTTGTCAGTCTCCAGGAAATTACCGGAATGGAAGGAAACGTCATTACCATGCAGGAAATTTTTGTGTTCCAGCAGACAGGCGTAGACTCCAAAGGGCAGGTCAAGGGCAGGTTTGAAGTCTCCCCTGTTTTGCCGCGTTTTCTTGAACGCTTCAAGTCTATGGGGATTCCTGTACCGCAGCGC
>MVQR01000406.1 GCA_002067815.1 Syntrophus sp. PtaB.Bin001
TTTTGAAAACGCCACCGAGGGCATTTACCGTACATCTCCCGCCGGAGGCCTTCTTGAAGTCAATCCCGCTTTTGCTACAATCCTCGGATACGACTCTCCGGAAGAGCTGAAAAATGCCGTAACGAATATCGGACAACAAATATATGTAAACCCCGAGGACCGTGAAAAATGGATTGCGGTTCTTGATCGGCAGGACTACGCCCGCTTCGAAGTGCCATGGTACAGGCGGGACGGAAGCATCTGCTGGGTATGCCTTCGAGCCCGCGTCGTTCGCAATGCGGAAGGCAAGCCGATCTGCTATGAGGGTTTTGCCGAGGATGTCACGGAGCGCAGGAAATTTATGGAAACTCTGGAACATCACCGTGACCATCTGGAAGAGCTGATTGTGGAGCGCACCGCTCAGCTTGCTGAATCGGAAAACATGTACCGCACAATATTCGAAAATACAGGCAACGCGACCATGATCTTTGAAGAGGACACCACGATATCCCTGGCCAATGACGAGTTCGAAAACTTGTTTCATTTTACCAAAGACGAAACAGAACGAAAAAAAAGCTGGACGGAACTCGTTCCCGCAGAAGACGTGGGGCGGTTATTGGAATATCACCGTTTGAGAAGAATTGACTCAAAAGCGGTTCCGGGAAAGTATGAATTAAGGGTTCTGAACCGCGACGGCCTTGTACGAAACGTCTATATGACGATCGCCATGATCCCCGGAACGAAAAAAAGCGTAGCCTCTTTCATGGATATCACCCCCTTGAAAGAAGCGGAGAATGCCCTTCGTGAAAGCGAGACGCACTATCGGGCGCTTTTCGATCACGCGGGCGTGGCCATTGCCCACGTAGACGCCCAGGGAAATTTCCTCAGGTTCAATGACAACTATTTAGAATTTATCGGTTATACCCGAGAAGAACTGAAAAACATAAATGCCTATAACATCACTCACCCGGAATATGCAGAGCAAACCAAAGAGCTCATTGCAAAGCAGATCAACGGCGAGATCGATCGGTTCACTCAGGAGAAGTATTACATCCGCAAGGACGGCACCTTGCGCTGGGGAGAAATGAGGTCCACGCCGATCCGCGATGAACAGGGGAAGCTGCTTTCCGCTGTCTTAGCCATTATCGACAGAACGGAACAGAAACAGGCGGAAGAAAATCTGAAGAAGTATGCCGACGAAATAACCGACCTTTATGAAAATGCACCTTTCGGCTACCATTCCCTGGGAGCGGACGGAACGGTTCTCCGTATGAACAAGACGGAACTTTCCTGGCTGGGATATTCCCGCGACGAGGTGATCGGAAAGATGAAGATCACCGATTTCCTGATGCCCGAGGGTGTAAAGATTTTTCAGCAGTTTTTCCCTCTCTTGAAGAAGCAGGGCTGGTTGCGCAACATAGAAAATCGACTGCGGAGAAAAGACGGCAGCCTATTCGACGTAATCCTTAATGTGACGGCAATTTACGACGAAACCGGCAATTTTAGGATGAGCCGGGCTTCCGTGTACGACAATACAGAACGAAAACAGGCTGAAAACGCCCTTGCTGAAAGCGAAGCATTATATCGAAACCTGTTCGAAAACGCTTCAATCGGCATGTTTCAAAGCACCCTGGAAGGCAGGTTTTTGCGCATCAACAAGGCCTATGCCTCGATGCTCGGTTACGAATCGCCGGAGGAAGTAATATCGGCAATTACTGACACCGCCACCCAGATTCACGCCGATCCCCAAAACAGGAGAGAACTTCTTGCCGCCTTGGACCAGCGGGGTTGGTTTTATGGCGAACAACCCTATCTGCGCAAGGACGGCAGCACTATGATCGGGAAAGTATCGATTCGTAAAGTGCTCAAGCAGGATGGTTCCGTTGCTTTTCTGGAGGGTATAATTGAGGACATCACCGAAAAGAAACTGGCCGAAGAGAAACTTAAAAAATATACGGAAGAAATAACCGACCTCTACGAAAATGCCCCCTGCGGATATCAATCTCTGGAGGCTGACGGAACCATTATCCGCATGAACAATACGGCACTTTCCTGGCTGGGGTATTCCCGCGACGAGGTAATCGGGAAGATGAAAATCACGGATATGATCACACCTAAAGGATTAGAGCAACTGGAACATAACCGCCGGCTTTTCATGAAGCAAGGATGGTTGCATGATATCGAAGACCAATGGATTCGAAAGGATGGCAGCATATTAGATATAATTCTTGATATGACTGCAGTTTACGACAAAAACGGCAATTATCTGATGAACCGTGTTTCAGTGTTTGACAATACCGAACGGAAACGGGCGGAAGAAGCCTTGAAAGAAAGTGAAACATTATACCGGAATCTCTTCGAGAACGCTTCGATCGGTATGTTTCAGACCTCCCCGGAAGGCAGATTTTTACGCATCAAT
>MVQR01000407.1 GCA_002067815.1 Syntrophus sp. PtaB.Bin001
TCGAACAGAGCGGGCATCTGAGCGACAAGAATATTATCCTGTGACCTGCCTAAGATGTTTACGGCCGGAGCGTTGACATAAACGATCCGGCCGGAACAGACCTCGATAATACCTTCGGAAATGCTGTCCAGCATCGTCTGTAAGTATCTGTTTTTGGCGATCAGCTCTTTGGTTAACTGGCGGGATGAAATGGAATCGAAGCCGATGACGCTGTATGCTTTATTCTTATGACGCTCGGCATTTTCATCCTCAATTACGGAAAAAATAAGTTTTTCGGTTTCCTGAAAAGAACCTTTGGCGATCAGTGCGTCAGCCCCTATGCTTGCCGGATCAAGATTAAGCTCGGAGGCTGCCGCTGACATAACGGCCAGGTAAACATCCTTCAGATGATCCATCTGGCGGATCGTTAGGCATAATTCATCACCGTTGATGTTCGGCAGAAAATAATCGCAGAAGATGATGTCGGGAGTAAAATCCTCTAGGGCTTTAAAGGCCGATAAGGCGTTGAAAGCTGTGACAACTTCATGTCCAGCCTCCATCAATTTTTTTTCCAGGAACAGGGTGAGATGGTCATTGTCATCAACGATAAGAATCTTCTTTTTCATGGCGTTATCCTTACAGATGGGCCTCTTCTGCTAAAATGCGAAGCTGGCCGAATATCCCGGCACAATTACGGTTGCAGTTTCTGGATTTGAACAGCGCACGAACAAATGTTACGGATATGTTTGGATGACAGCCGAAATCTGGCCACAAAAAATTGTCTGAACGCAAAGCAAAAAATACCCTTAACAAGGTTGAGGGATTATGGCACAAGAGTTATTATCATTCAAGATTAAAAAAGATACCGGATAAGCAGGAAATTATTACCACCAAAGACCAAGGGATAATAAAAAAAGGCGTACATATACCGGAAATCCTTATTCTCACTAAGATTTTAGATTTTACTTTCATAAAGAATTAGTTCTTCTCTGATGAATTCAATTATTAAATTATTCACATATTAAGCACGGGAAAAAGTTGAAACAGTTGCTCAAACCCGGAAGGTCGCTATGCCATCGGGACGACATGCTGAATGAAGTATAACGGCTTGGAATCAGGAAAATGTGTGCTCAACTTGGTTCACAATCAATTTCTGAAGAAAGGAGAAGAGAACGATGAAGGGAAAAGCGGACAATGGCGGATGGAATCCTTACCTCGCCGGGGCCCTCGTAGGACTACTGGCAATTGTCTCAGTATATGCGACTACCCATATCCTCGGGAAGACCAACTACCTGGGTGCATCGACGACGTTCGTCCGCGCCGCCGGTCTTCTTGAACGGACGATTGCGGGAGGGCATGTGGCGGCAAACGAGTACTTCACAAAAGAAAAAGTGCGCGTCGATTGGCAGTTCATGCTGGTTTGCGGTATTTTCCTGGGAGCGCTGATTTCTTCCCTCTCGGACAAGAGCTTCAAACTCGAGGGTGTTCCACCAACCTGGGAAAAGCATTTTGGACCGTCGGTAGGCAAGCGGGCCGCCGGTGCTTTTCTGGGAGGCATTGTCGCCATGGTGGGCGCCCGGATGGCGGACGGCTGCCCAAGCGGGCACGGTCTCAGCGGATTGATGCAACTGTCGGTCAGTTCTTTTGTCGCTCTGGCGATGTTTTTCGGCGTCGGCGTTCTCGTTGCCGCGATTGTTTACGGAAGGAGGGCATCATGAGCATCGATCAGATATTGGGCCTCGTCACGGGAGTGCTTTTCGGGTTTTTGCTGCAGAAAGGCCGCGTTCTGCGTTTCGACAAACAGATCGGTGCCCTGCTGCTGAAAGACATGACGATTTTAAAATTCATGCTTTCGTCGATCCTCGTGGGCATGGTGGGAATCACGCTGCTATCGAACGCAGGTATCATAACCTTGAGTCACAAACCAATGAATGTTGGCGCCGTTGTGCTTGGAGGCGCTTTGTTCGGTGCCGGATGGGCGATCATGGGATTTTGTCCCGGCACCTCCGTCGGCGCCTTGGGCGAAGGGCGCTGGCACGCCATTTTTGCCGTTATGGGAATGGTAACTGGCGCAGCTATCTATGCGGAACTCTTCCCTTTTTTCAAATCAACGGTTCTCGCCTGGAAGAACTTCGGCAAGATCGGGCTGCCCGAAATAACGGGCGTTTCACCGTGGATTCTGATTGCGATCTTCTGGGCGGGAACGATTTCCCTCTTCGTCTGGTTCGAGAAGAAGGGATTGTAATCCGGCTTTAACAAGATCTTTCTGATGTATCAGCCCGGCCCGGCATCCTGAAAAGGAAATGGGGCCGGGCTTTCTTCGTTCAAACCCCGTCCTTAATAATTTTGTATTAACGATGATTCCGCTTTTTCACAAAGACAGCCGCGCCCGCAAGCCGAACGCCCAAACGTCAT
>MVQR01000408.1 GCA_002067815.1 Syntrophus sp. PtaB.Bin001
CTTGGTGTGGCCGTGCCGAAGCTTTTGGCCCACAATCGGGAACTCAATTTTGTGGTTATGGAAGATCTCGGGGCGGAAGACCTGTGGACCTACCGCCTCGAACCCTGGACGCTCAGACGGGATTTCTACAAGCAGGCACTGAAACAGGCCCACCTGCTCCACCGGTATTTTCAGGATGGCGCTGGGCTGGAACTGCCAGTGTTGATGGAAGGCTTCGATACAACGCTTTATACCTGGGAGCATCAGTATTTCCGGGAAGAATTCGTGGAAGCGGTCTGTGGGCTGACGCTCTCGCCAGCAGAGGGGAAAGCCCTGGATGACGAACTGGCCGGACTTACCGAGTGCCTCATGAATTCCGGCATCGGCCTGGTCCATCGGGATCTGCAATCGCAGAACATCATGATTTTCCAAGGGAAGCCCGTTCTCATCGATTTTCAGGGTTTACGCAGCGGCTCGCCCTTCTACGATCTCGGCTCCCTCCTCTACGACCCTTATGTCAATCTGACCGCCGAGGAACGGCAGGAACTGCTTGCGTTTTACTATAACCTGGCGCCCCAAAATATCCCCTGGCCGGATTTCGTTGAGCTTTTCCATAAAGGCTCAGCCCAACGCCTGATGCAGGCCCTGGGCGCATACGGCTTTCTGGGCCACCGCAACGGCCGAGCCGACTTTCTGGCCCACATACCCGCCGGTCTCCATCACCTTCTGGAAGCTCTTTCCCACATCTCCTCTCTGCCTAACCTCCGGACACTTACCACCCGTTGCCTGGCCGCTCACTCTAATCAAACTAGAACTTCCTCTCAGGATAACAATTGAATTTCCGGAAATAAATCAGCTTGCCGGCTTGCCTTTCCAATCACTTATGTCTATATTTTGTTGTATAGTTTCCCAAAAGATGAACCTGGAAGGAGCAGTGATGGACCGAAACAATCAAGACCTCAAAGACGAAATCATTCGCTTCTGCCGGGAGCGGGGCGCCGATCTTGTCGGATTCGCCCCGGTGGAGCGGTGGGACGAGGCTGGAGAAGTGCCCCCCGAGTTCCGCCCGCGGGCGCTCTGGCCTTTTTCCCGTACGGTGATCGTTATGGGAATCCCTATGCTGCTGCCCATCGTGGAGACAACTCCTTCAGTGCTCCATAAAGAACTGTATACGGTCGTAAACCGCAAACTCGATACGCTGGCCTACGACCTGTCCCGCTTCCTCAACGGGAATGGTTACGCCTCTTCCTTTTTCGGCCGCGACACCTATGCCAACCTCAAAGCACTGCGGGAAGAGCCAATGGCCGCCTTCAGCCATGTCATGGCGGCAAAGTATGCGGGGCTGGGAACTATCGGGGTAAGCCATTGCCTGTTGACGAAAGACTTCGGGCCGCGGGTGCGATTCGTCTCGGTCTTTACCGCAGCAATCCTGCCCGGAGATCCGCTGCTTACGGAAGAACTCTGCATCAAGTGCGGGGCTTGCGCGAAATGTTGTCCGAAACAGGCCCTGATTATGCACAAGGATTCCGTGATCGGAAACTACGACAAGGCCGCCTGTCTGGAAATGCACGAAGAGCTGGTCCGGCGGCGCTCTTACCCCTGTGGAATCTGCACCAAGGTCTGCCCCGTCGGCGAGGACAGAAAGCTCTATAGCGAAAAGGGAATCCAGAAAAAATATCTGCGGGAAGCGGAAGCGCTGGCAGCCGATCCTGACGATCCCGCTTACTCCTCCTGGACACACATCCGCAAATGGGGCAACCTCCGGGACGCCCCGGCGAAAGACAAGAAAGGATAACCGGACAGCACGGAAGAAAGGAGTACTAGTCATGGATCTGAATGCATTTGTCGAGTCTTTCGGCGCGTTGTTGAAGGAAGAGCAGCCGATGCAGGAGCAAATTCGGCAAGGCCGCGCCCTGATTTCCCAATTGACGTCATCGGGAGCCTGGTTTCAGGAATCTCTCGCCCGCCTTATTCTTGACCCGGTCTGGCGGGCCGGCCAGAAACCGGCCATCTGGCCCAATGAAATTACCCTTTATCGAAGCACCGACCCCACTTTTGTCGTGCTGGCCTATTTCTGGGAACCGGGAATGGAGGATACGGTTCATGATCACGGTTCCTGGGGTGTGGTGGGCTGCCTCTTCGGCAAGGTAGACGAAATCAAATATCGGCGTCTCGACGACGGAAGCCGGGAAGGCTTCGCCGATCTCAGTCCCCATCCCCGGATAGTGATGAATCCGGGCCAGACGACGGCCGTTCTTCCTCTTGAAAATGGCATCCACCGTCTCGGCAATGTGGCAGACAAGGGATACAGCGTCACGATCAATACCTACGGGAAACCGGTCCGCCGGGGATATATCAATTTCTTCTATCCCGAAGAAAAGCGTGTCG
>MVQR01000409.1 GCA_002067815.1 Syntrophus sp. PtaB.Bin001
GAGGCCGTTGTTTTATCCAGTTTCGATCCTATACGGCGAGAGGTTGCAAAAATATCCCTAGAAAGATTGATTACTGACGGGAGGATTCATCCGGGTAGAATTGAAGATATCGTTAAAAAAGTTCGAACAGAGGTTGATAATATTATAAAGGAAACAGGAGAGCGAGTCTCATTTGATGTTGGTGTCCATGATATTCATCCCGAGATTATTAATCTTTTGGGAAGCCTGAAATACAGGACAAGCTTTTCTCAAAATGTTCTTCAACATTCCATTGATGTTGCTCATCTGACTGGTATGATGGCCGCGGAATTGAAAATGAATGTGAAGGAAGCAAAACGTGCGGGGCTGCTGCATGATATTGGTAAGGCCGTCGATCATAAAATAGAAGGCACTCATGCAGCCATTGGTGCAGACTATGCGAAACGTTTCGGCGAATCACAACGTATTGTGCAGGCCATTGCCGCACATCATGATGATGGAAGAACGAACACTTTGCTTGGGGTTTTGGTTCAGGCTGCGGATACCTTATCTGCGGCAAGGCCTGGAGCCCGAAGAGAAATGTTGGAGACATATGTAAAGCGGTTAGAGGAGTTGGAGAATATAGCCAATTCCTTCAGTGGTGTCGATAAGTGCTATGCCATCCAAGCTGGTAGAGAAATCCGCATTCTCGTAGGAAACGAGAGAATTTCAGACAATGATGCTGTCATGCTTTGCAAAGACATCATAAAAAAGATTGAGTCTGAATTGACGTATCCGGGCCAGATTAAAGTAACTGTCATCAGAGAAACGCGGGTTTCTGATTACGCAAAGTAATTTTATCTTTTCACGGAAATTGGAATCGGGGTGGTCCTTTGACAACAAACACTGGCAGAAACTGCATAATTTAAATTCTTTGAACATTTAAATATAATTATATGAGATTTTTATTCATAGGAGACATAGTAGGCAAGCCTGGGAGAAGGGCTATTCGGGAGCTTCTTCCAAATATCATCTCCGAGTATGAAGTCGATTTTGTTATTGCCAATTGCGAGAATTCAGCGTCAGGTTTTGGCATTACCAGGGATGTTATTGATGAACTGTATCAGAGTCATATTGATGTCCTGACTTCAGGCAACCATATTTGGGACAAGAAGGAGGTTTATGACTTCTTGGAGGATTATGATACCTTAATTCGACCGGCAAATTATCCTGAGGGGGTGCCGGGATGGGGCAGTGTTACTGTTAAAACACCTGTCGGCATAAATGTGGGGATTTTAAACCTGGCCGGAAGGGTATTCATGCAGCCGATCGATTGTCCCTTCAAGACAGCCGAGAAGGAGTTGGCTTCTTTTACCGGAAAAACCAATATTATAATTATCGATATGCATGCGGAAGCGACATCGGAGAAAAAAGCATTGGGTTGGTTTTTAGATGGACGCGCAAGTGCCGTACTAGGCACACATACACATGTGCAAACTGCTGATGAAGAGATATTGCCGGGCGGTACTGCATATATTAGCGATGTAGGTATGACCGGGCCGTTTGATTCTGTTATCGGAGTAAAAAAAGAAGCTGTTATCGAGAAATTTTTATTGCAGGTTCCTAAAAAGTTTGATGTCGCAAAAGCTGATATAAGATTGCAGGGGGTTGTTTTTGACGTTAATGAGAAGAGTGGAAAATGTTCTAAAATCCAACGTCTCAGTGTATGCCTTAATATTTGATTAGCCACATGCTATCCTGAAATTAGATATTTGTCCCTTGTCAGTTTGGGAATATATGGTATTAATGCTGATTAATGAAGAAATATGTAAATGTAGACATGGAAATTGTAATCATTCATGCTTATTAGGGTAATTTTAGGAGCTATTGAAATTGAAGAATGTTTATGACGTTTTTCTGGAGAGAGGTTTTGTCGAACAGATAACTAATGAAAATGAAGTCAGAGAAGCTTTCGAAAAACCTCTTACCTGTTATATTGGTTTCGATCCTACGGCGACAAGCCTTCATATAGGCAGCCTGGTGCCTATAATGGCTCTTGTTCATCTGCAAAAGAACGGTCATCGGCCTATAGCCCTTGTTGGTGCTGGAACGGCTCTGATTGGCGATCCGAGCGGAAAAACAGAGATGCGCCAGGTATTATCAAGGGAAACCATCGACTTTAATGCCGAATGCTTACGCAAGCAATTCAGCCGGTATCTGGAATTTGAGGATGAGAAAGCACTTATGCTCAATAATGCCGACTGGTTAACAAAATTGAATTACATCACATTTCTGCGTGATATCGGGCGCCACTTCAGTGTTAACAAAATGCTTGCCGCGGAAAGCTATAAGATTCGCCTGGAGAAAGGATTAAGTTTTATAGAGTTTAATTACATGCTTTTGCAAGC
>MVQR01000410.1 GCA_002067815.1 Syntrophus sp. PtaB.Bin001
GGTTTGCAGCAAGGCACCCTGCAAACTGAGATTCTCGAGCTGTCCTTTAATGGCGCTGTCGCCGACACGGAGAGAAACATCGCAGTCAAATAGAATCCGGGAAAACTGTCTTTTTTCCATTGCGCCTCCTGATTCCTTATGTAATTTGCAAAGCAAAGACTTTATTGCATAAACAGCCTTAAGGGTCAAGAGGAACTGACGGATCCGTATTAACAAAGGTTCGCATGTTATTCAAAACTTAAAGGAATAACCGGAAGAATTAGAAAACAAAGCAGGAAGCCGAGTAATCCTCATTAAGGGAACTTGGCAGCAGGCGGGGTTTCCTCTTGGTCGATCAGCCAGCACTGGGGATCATCGGCAAACAGATCGGCCCGGCCCTGAGAAGCGGAACACGCATAGGCCACGGCCCGGCAACCACGGCAGACGGGCCAGAGTATGCACCGGCCGCAACTTCCTTTATAATTCTCCCTGTTTCGGAGGCGCCAGAGAAGCCGGGATGTCGCCCAGATTTTCCTTAAAGATGATTTCCTTAAATTACCTGCGGCCAGACCGATTCTTCGGCAAGGCATCACGGTCCCATCACAGGCGACGGTCACGCCGGAAAAACCGGCACTGCATCCGGAAAGTGCAAGACTGCAACCCTTTGCCGGCTTCACGCCTGCTAAGACTGTCGCCAGCGGATCTCCCGAACTGACCTCAAAATCCGGGCCGTTCAGGTCCAGGATTTGACTGAAAGCTTGCCTGATCTCCTGCGGGTTGAGCATTTGAGCTAAAAGATCATGGCCGCTGCCGCAAGGCACAAGTCTTGAGAATCCGATGCTGCTAAATACGGCGTCCTTCGCCGTCTCCACGGTTTCCTCAATCCGATCTGCGTTCAACCGGGAGAGGGTCACGTTCGCCATCACGTTCTGTCCGTTCTCCGCGAGAATGCGGGCGCCCCGAAGCGCCGCAGCAAAACTTCCCTTCCCACGAATTTTATCATGAATGTCCCGTGGTCCTTCCAGGCTGATCTGTATCTCCGATACCCCCAAAGTTTTTGCCCTGCGGGCATCCTCCTTACGGATCAGGGAACCATTGGTCAGAATAGCGGTCCGGCAGCCGGCATCCCGCGCATGGGCGACGGCATCCCACAAACCATCGTAAAGAAAAGGCTCCCCGCCGGTAAAGTGAATCGACGGAGACAGCGTCATGCCCTGTTCCTCTTCCCAGGCCTGAAACATGTCCGCTGCTCCGTCGATCTGCGCTTTAATTTCCTCCGGCGTCATCTCCCGAACTTTGCCCTTCTGCTGGTAACAATGACGACAGGATAAATTGCAACGTTCCGTGAGATGCCATTGGATAAAAAAATGGAACGTCTGAATTGCCGAACCGGCAACTATTTCTTTTTTCAGGACTTTCATGAGAAGCATCGCGTACCAGAATCAGCGGACCGCATCATTCTCCAGAATCGTTTTTCCTGGCGCTCTGCATACTTCCCAAAAGTCTGCTTTTTACGAGTCCCCATTTCTGCGTCACCTCCTTTCCTTTTCGATTGCCCGGGATGTATAGGACAGGAACAGTGTGTTCAGTTGCTATTGTCGTTTTAATGAAGAAGTAGTGAAAGGGAATGCTGGAAAGATCGAAGATCTGAGAATACAAATGAGATTGGTATGTCTATGAAATTAAGGAAAAAGGGGAGGATCGTCAAGACATATTTTTTATCGGCTGTCACCGCAGGCGATCGATGAACTTTCTAATCAAGCGGGCCGGCAGAGGGTCCACAGTGTGCAGAGCGGCATGGGGACAGATCTCGATGCAACAGCAGCACCGGATGCAACGGTCATAATCGAATTCAAGGGGCCGGGCTGTTCCGTCAATGGCCTTTGCCGGACATATCGTCCAGCAGGCCCCGCAATACCGGCAGAGGTCCGCTTCGGCAACAGGACGGGGGAGGCAGTAAAGGCGAATCATGCGCTGCAGGCTTTGTGGTCCGTAAAGCAGAGACGGCGACGTCTTCGGCAACCGGAAATATCGGAAAGGCTCCAGCAACCCGTCTATATCGAAAACTTCCTCCAGAAGCCCCATGTCACCGGCGACCTTCAGCGTCGGCACCTGATCCGGATCCAACTCCAGTATTCGGCACACCACCCTGTCGAGGGCCAAAGCACTGTCACTGCCGAGAAGCAGCCCGACCTCTTCAGGGTTTCCACGCTTTCCCGGCCCTTCACCTTCCAGGGCCAGAATACCGTCGAGAATTGTAAAAGACGGCGAAATCCGCTGATAGAGCTGCACCAGCAACCGGGCAAACAACGGGCGATTCACACCAGTCTTCATGTGCCACTCCGGTTTGCGGTAACCTACAATGCAACCGAAGAGATTTTTC
>MVQR01000411.1 GCA_002067815.1 Syntrophus sp. PtaB.Bin001
CCTCGGAATCATTAAACTGATGTAACAGCTCCGGATCGGTATAAAGTGGATTGTTCATAACCACAATGCCTCCGATCCGCAGAACCGCATAATAGGCAACAACAAAGGGAATACAATTGGGCAGGAGAATCGCGACTGCCTGGCCTCGGCTCACGCCTCGGTCAGATAAGAAAGAGGCAAATCGATCCACCGAATCATTGAATAGGCGGAAGCTCATTGAATATCCCTGATACAGCAATGCCGCCTGATCCGGAAACTGTATGGCTGTACGATTCAGAATTGCGGGCAACGACAATTCCTCATAAAGAATACTTTCAGGAGTACCCGGATCATAGGACTTTAGCCAGGGTTTATCCCGGTAACTAATATCTTCAGGCATATTCCCTCTTACTTTATCGCTGAAAATTGACTTCGAAGTGACTGATTTTCCCACATTCCGGATTAAATCGAAAACAAAAAGCCCCTGCCTTTTTAGAACAGGGGCTTTTCATCACTTTATTCCCTCTTTCTGTAACAGCTTTATCTTGTCGCAGTAGAGATTTTTATTTGCTAATCACATTCAGATTCAGCCTAAATTCGGTCCAGCGCCAGGCTCTGCCTATGCATTTTCCTCTGCTTTGGCTTCTTCCGCTTTAGCCGGTTCAATGTCCATAGCTTTCCAGACAATCTCAGCGATGTCCAGAGCTACCATGCTTTCTTCCTTCTTTCGGTCTTTAATACCGTCACTCATCATTGTGAGACAGAAGGGACACCCGACAGCGATTGTGCTCGCACCGGCCGCAATCGCCTGATCAGTACGCATATCATTTATACGCTCGCCGATGTCTTCTTCCATCCACATCCGCGCTCCACCGGCGCCACAGCAGAAGCTCTTTGCGAGATTCCGTTCCATTTCCGTAAGCCTCAAACCCGGAACCGCATTCAGAACTTTTCTGGGCTCATCATAAACTTTGTTATACCGTCCCAGGAAACAGGAATCATGGTAAGTAAAGGCACCTTCAACCGGTTTCTTCAGCTGGATTTTCCCTTTGGCGATGAGGTCGGCAAGGATCTCCGTATGATGATAAACCTCAAAATTTCCGCCGAAGTGAGGATAATCCTTCTTCAGAGCGTTGTAACCATGGGGACAAGTCGCAATAACCTTCTTAACGCCATAGCCGTTCATTGCCTCGATGTTCATCTGCGCCAAAGTCTGGTAAAGATACTCATTACCTCCTCTCATGGCGGAGTCGCCACAGCAGCTTTCTTCAGTACCCAGGATGCCGAATTTCACCCCCGCCGCCTGCAGAATCTTTGCAAATGCGATGCTCACCTTTTTGCCGCGATCATCAAATGAACCGGCACAACCCACGTAGAAAAGATATTCCACATCGGGGTCTTCAGCCAATGTCTTTACGCCTACTTCCTTTGCCCAATCAGCGCGAAGGTGCGAACCAACCCCCCAAGGATTGGAGTTGTTTTCCATATTCCTGTAAGTAAGTTGAAGTTCCCCCGCAAAATCCGCTTCAGTTAGTACCTTGTATTGCCTCATATTAATGATCTTGGGTACATGCTCAATGGACGCAGAGCAGTTTTCCATACAGTACATACAGTTAGTACAGGCCCAAAGCTCATGAAGATCAATGACTTCTCCGACCATGGCTGTTTCAGCCTCAGGGGCCTGGAATTCACCGCCGGCCGCCACGGCCTTCTGTGCCTCCACAAAGAGCGGTGCGCGTTGTTCCCAGTAAGTTTTCAAGTCCTGGATCAGCTTCTTTGGAGACAGAGGCTTCCCGGAAAGATAGGCCGGACAGCCGTCCTGGCATCTACCGCAGCGCGTACAGGCATCCAGGTCGAATAATTGTTTCTGTGTAAACTCCTCCAGCTGACCGACACCGAAAGTTTCCGCATTCTCGAAGTCCCGAATGGGTTCGATCGTCCCGGTCGGCTTCAAGTCCGTAAAGAAATGATTGGCCGACGTCGTGAAGATATGGAGTAATCGTGAGAAGGGGATATAAGCGATGAAGCCCAGAGCAATAAATGTATGCAACCACCAGAAGAATTTATGGGCCGCTTTCGCTGTGTCGGGTTCAATACCGTAAAAGAAATGAGCCAGAGTCCATCCCACAAAAGACCAGTATTCCCATGGCGACTCGCCGATGGTAACGGATATCCGCAGAGCTTCGATGATAAATCCGGTCACGATAATGCCGCCGATAAGCAACAGTACGATGCCGTCATCAGGTCTGTTGTCCGGAACTCCCTTATAACCCAACCTATCGGGCTTTTTTAAGTACCTTCTGTCCACCGCCATGAGAACGCCCGCCAGCACAGCCAAACCGAAGAGATCCATAAGGAATGAAAAAAAC
>MVQR01000412.1 GCA_002067815.1 Syntrophus sp. PtaB.Bin001
TCAAGTGTCAATACCGGCTTTTCCCACTTGACGCCGGCATTTTTTAAAGCCTCGTCCAGTCTTTTCATCTGCCCGAATACTGTCTTCATGGGTTCAGGGGAAACAACGCCGCACAATGGTGCGGGAAATTCAGCCACTACTGTTTCACCGACGGCGAATACCGCCCCTCCGCCGATTTCTTTCAGTCGTTCAAGAACGGTCCGTACCGAGATCATGTCGGCGCCCACACAGACCAGATCGACTGAATCCCAGCAACTTGTGGTACCGCAGGCGCCTTGCTCCAACCCGAACCCCTTGAGGAATCCCGTAAAAGACTGCCGCCCTTCGGTTCGGTCCAGCGCCACGGCAAAAAGGACATCGGCTGCATCTTCGGGACTCCCAAAATCGACTATTTTCTCCCGGGTTACCAATCGGTTTATCAACTCCATGGCACGCACGCGCCCCGTCCGCGCAGGTTCGTCAAGCGGGCATTCCAGCCGGACAGTCGAAAAGAGAGACTCAGGAAAGTCAATAGGCCTGGGATTCACAAGGGAGCGTCCATCCTGAAAAACCGTCCGGCCGCGGATCATAATTCTCTGGGGCTCGTACTCCGCCGGCGAAGGGATAAAGACCACATCCGCCGCCTTCCCCGGAGACAGAGATCCCAGCTCGTGATCCAGCCGGAAATGCTCCGCCACGTTGATTGTCACCATCTGATAGGCCACTGCGGGCGGCACGCCCAGTTTAAGCGCCGAACGAAGCGATCCGTCCAGATAACCCTGAGTCAGAAAGCCTTCCGGATCCATGGCATCGGTGCAGAGGATCATCCTCCGGAAATCCAGATTCTTTTTGAATATTTCGGAAATAGCCGTCAATTCCTGACGTATTGAACCCTGGCGGATCATGACCCAATACCCCAGTCTCAGCCTTTCCAAGGCCTCGGCACAGGTTATCGGTTCATGGCATGATGAAAAGCCGAATCCGGCATAGGCCTGCAAACCCTGGGACGGAGCTCCGGCGGTATGCCCTTCAGCACGCTTTCCCAGAAGAAGCGCCATGCTGACCAGCTCACGAATCCGGCGTCCCTGAATTCCATCAAGGAAGAGATTGCTCCAGTATACCTCCCCGACACCCAGGCATTCCGCCGTCTGCAGGTAAGGTAGGTAGGCCGCGTTATCGGGCGCCTGGATTTCCTGTGCAGGAGTCAGGCCGCAGAAGGCAGGTAGGGTATAGAAAAAGCGGATAGGCTGATTCTCCAGCCCCCGGACGACAGGCTCAATTCCCATCAAGCCGACAACGGAGCCGAATTCGATAAGTTCGGTGATGACAGTCGTCGTCCCGCCGGGAAGGGCATTGCGGATGAATTCTTCTACACCCGAGCGGAACAAGACGTGCGTATGGCCGTCGATCAGTCCGGGAACGAGAGTCATCCCCTCGGCATCGATTATCTCGGTCCGTTCATTCCGGATGAATTCCGTATCCGGACCGACATAGGCGATCCGTCCATCGACTATCCAGAGAGATTGCTCCGGGAGAAACTCGCCGGTGAAGGCATTGAAAATGTTCCCTCTCTGAACAACGGTATCGGGGGACGCCTTCAGCAGGGCTACATCACTAAGTCGTCTGGCTGCTTCACACTCTTTCGACTCAAGGTTCATCTTGTTCCCTCCTCTTTTTCATACGGCCGCAGCCGTTTTATGGAACGGATAAACTGAAGACCTCGTTTAGCTTCTTTTTACTTGGTTTTTGCGAAATATGTTGTTGCGGGAAAATTGATTAAAAATACCCGGATATTGGATTTTCAAATGATTGTAGGAGGCTCGTTTTTTTTGTCAACCATAATTTCCGTCTGTAAGCTGTCCAAATGATCGGAACATAGAAATCGTGATCATCACCTCAATCTGTTTATGTCAATTTGTACGATGTTTGCAGGGATCTTGACAGGAATTTTCCTGTTTCTTAGTCCTTTTCCTTACATCAAATCCTTATATAAAATACCGTTTATCCGGTATTGAAATATTTGATCAACACTGTCACAAATGATTGTTGTAAGGAAAGAGCAACCGATATAAGGTATTTATCTCCCATGGCCGAACTAAGGTCTCGGATTTAAAACGCCCATTAAAAGTCAACAAACTGATATCATAAGGAAATATTGCCCCGTGACCTTATCCCGGATAACCTCCGACAGCAATGCCTATCAGGGAAGCGACAACCACCCCGGGTTTGGGCAATTACGGAACGGATTTCGCCATCTTCTGAAGTCAATCAATGACGGTTATCTGGAAAACGCCCAGCAGGCATACAAAAATCTGTCTCAAACGATGCCTGTCGTTTTTGATAAAATCAG
>MVQR01000413.1 GCA_002067815.1 Syntrophus sp. PtaB.Bin001
TCCCCTGTCTGATTATTTCCGGCAGAAGGCATCCTTCGATGCATTTATCAACACACTCACTGTCGCAGGGTTCGATATGGATGGTCACTGTTGTTTCCGGTAATTGGGTTTTGATCTCATTTTTTAATCTTTTTGTGATGTCGTGAGAATCCATGACCGACATGTGGGGATCAACTTTCATGTGGAACTCGACAAAACGAAACGGTCCTGCCTTACGTGTCCTCAGATCGTGAAAGCCTCGAACAACATAATTTTGATTGATAATACACTTGCGTATCCATTCAACTTCTGCTGTGGGAAGGTGAACGTCCAGCAAATCCTTCACCGATTGGGTTGTCAAGTCATAAGCCGCTTTTATAATGAGGAGAGACAAACATATAGCGGCAACTGGGTCCAGCCAGGAAAAATCCTTGCCCGGAAAGATACCTTTTGCAATCCAGATCAGGGCTAAAGAAACCATTACACCGATAGACGGGTATACATCTGTTCGCAGATGCCAGGCATCAGCCTGAAGTGCAATGGAATCCGTCTCCCGTCCCACTTTAAACAGCATCTCCGATACGATGATATTAACAATTGCTGAAAACAGCATGACTCCGACCCCCCAACCTAGTGAGTTGAGCGGTTTCGGATGCATAAATTTTTCCGTTGCCTCGATGATAATCCAAATGGCTGCAACAAAGATCAGCAGGGCTTCGATTGTTCCAGAAAGATTCTCAATTTTGCCATGTCCAAAGGGGTGTTTGCTGTCTGCAGGAATGCTGGAAGTCTTAACCGAGAAAAATGCGATTATTGCTGCCAATAAGTCCACTCCGGAGTGAATCGCCTCAGAGATGATGGAAACAGAGCCGATCATCAGGCCGACGAGCAACTTCATGACCACGAGTGTCGTATTTGAGACTACGGAAAGGAGAGCGATACGAACCTTGCGACGTTGTGTATCCATAAGCCACCGTTATTTTTATATTTCCCATGCCAATTGCGATAAAAATTATGCTTTCTTCAATCAATGATAGTTAAAATATGACAATGCCGCGTAATTTTCCGGTAGGCAACCGCGCGTACCATTATTATGAAAATATTGTCAAGAATATAAGTCCAGTAAAACCGGATACGATTTTTAATCAGTTTTTAATACCTCCTCAATATAAGAGATAAAGTTATCTCCATTTTCATGTTGTGCTTATCTTACCTCTTCGACGTTTCCCATTTTCATTGACACATCATGCTCCTTCGCCTATTCTTCATAATCGGTATAGTTAGCGCCCATGTCGGCTGAGCCATTAAAGAACTGGTTTGAATTAAAGGAGGAAGAAATGGCAAAGAAAAGTTTTGAGGATGCCCTGAAGACATTCAAGGATTCGATCTGCGATCTGACTTCTATCGAGGTGCAGACCTATACGGGGAATCTGACCGTAGAAGTTGACGACCAAGGCAACGTCCCGGATTTTCAGAAAATCCTGTCGAAGGCGAAAACCACCGGCAATCTTAAACTTGCTTACGTCACCAAGATCAATCTTGATGGGGACGGGATTGTCCTGGTGCCTGAAACCGCCGCTCCCGATCATATCCAGCAGGCCCATAACGCGGCGATCAAGGCGGGGCAGGAAGTACGCCAAGCAATTTTGACGCTTTTCGCCGATATGACCGGGTTGGCAATCAAGAAATAGCCAGTCTCATGACCATCGATCTGAACAAGGGACTGGAAAATTTCTCCCGGCCACCTTCTTCTGCCGTCATCGAGAGGTTGAGCGGGCTGATGGCCGATTTTGATCGTGCCGAGCGGGAGGGGCTTTTCGTACCGCTGCCGGAAGCTGAACCTGAAAGCTCTTCAGACAGCTCCCGGGTCAGAGCGATTCGCAACCGTCTTGCCAACCTGGGATATCTTGACAAGGATTCCGAAAGCCCTGATCTGGACGAGGAACTGAGGGAGGCCGTTCGTTCGTTTCAACGAGAGGCCGGTCTGACCGTCGATGGCTGGGTCGGAAGCGGGGAAACCTGGCCCGCCCTTCAGGAGCTGGTTAACTTCGAAACCCCTCTGAATCTTTCCTTTTGGCTGCAGGAGGGAAGGCCCGACGCCGCCCTTCGCCGTGCCGTGGCCTTGCGTCTGTTCGTGCTGGGCCTCTTTGACCGGAAACCGACCTCTTCCGGGGAGGATTTATCCGAAGGATTGGCGCAATTCGGGACCGTCTGGAATGTCCTTGAATTCGGGAAGAGCGACTCCCCGGCGGGGTTCAATGCGGAATGGATCGGGCGGCTCTTCGATCAGGACGGACTGGTGAGACGGCTTGCCGCAGTTTCGCCGGTTCCCAGCTCGAAGATGGTC
>MVQR01000414.1 GCA_002067815.1 Syntrophus sp. PtaB.Bin001
CGAGAGGAAATATGATGTATGGCGCAGCTTCATTGTCTTCGGTGCAGTCACTTTGATCGTCACATCATCATAGGCCGTAAAGCGGGAAAAAGTATGGGCGGCGGAAAAATGACCGGGAAATATTCCTTCCTTGTTCGTCACCCGATAGGAAAATACGGTAGTGTCGCCTACGGCCAGATCCGGAAAGACGACGCTGATCGTTGACTGGTCGGAATATAACGGTGAGCGCTTGTCGTAACCATCGTTGATGGTTACCTGATAACTGTTTTTCGGGACCTCGATTCGCTGGCCCGACTTCTTCAGGGTATAAGCCTCCAGAATCTCGCCTTTCGCGATCCGGGTGCTGAATGTGACCGATGACTCCTTGCAGCTTTTTAGGGCATTCTCTTTCAGCACTATTGTCGACCACTTCTGGGTTTCGACATACGAGCCGTCGGCATTCACATCATAGGTGATTTGTGTATTTTTAAAACGGAAGGGAATATCGGCCTTGGAAAGCGGCTCCGCTGTGGCAACAGAAAAACTTATCAACAGCAGCACGGCAACCAGTAAAAATTTTTTCATGGAACCTCCGGAATTGAAAATATGAGCATCAGCAGTTTATATAATGTATAAGTGAAGCGGCTGCCTTTGCAGATATTCTTTGCAAGTTTTATAACAAGACGTCATTTTAATCGTTATATTTCGTAAAATTTTTTCAAAAAAATCATTCTTGTTCAAGAGCGTTTTTAAACTCAGGAAATCCCGGAAGCTCCCGTAAGGCGGCAAAGGTCGTGGTATCCGGCCATAAAAGAACTTGACTTTCCCGGCATGGAAACTTAATAGTCCTTCAAATCAACAAGGGAATTTAATTCAGGAGGTCATATCATGCCCGGTTTTGAATTGATCGGTCCGGAAGAAACCAAGGAAGTCATGGAGGTCATGGAAACAGGCGTCCTGATGCGCTACGGCTTTGACAACGAACGGAAGGGAGTTTTCAAGGTCCGGCAGTTTGAAGAGGAATTCGCCCGTTACTGCGGTGCGGGCTATGCGCTGGGAGTCACGTCCGGCTCCTCGGCGCTCAAGATTGCCCTGACCGCTCTGGATATCGGGCCCGGCGATGAAGTGCTGGTGCCGGCCTTTACTTTTCTGGCGACCTGGGAATCGGTTCTGGAGGTCGGGGCGATTCCCGTCATGACCGACATCGATGAAACCCTGAATATGGACCCCGCCGACATGGAGCGCAAAATCACCTCCTACACCCGGGCGGTCATCCCTGTGCATATGTGCGGTTCATGTGCCCGTATCGACCGGATTGTTGAAGTGGCCCGCAAGCATAAACTGAAAGTCCTGGAAGATAACGCCCAGGGATGCGGCGGCGCTTTTCGGGGGAAAAAGCTGGGCGCCTTCGGCGATATGGGAATTTTCAGCTTCGACTATTACAAAACCATGACCACCGGCGAGGGCGGGATAGTTATTACCAGCGATGAAACCCTCTATCATCGGGCGGACGAATACCATGATCACGGCCATGACCACAATCCCAAGGTAAGCCGTGCCATGGAAGGGCGGTCGATACTGGGCTTCAATTACCGGATGAACGAGCTTCAGGGAGCTCTGGGGCTTGCCCAGCTGCGGAAGCTCGATACCATGATTCGCGAGCAGAAGAAAAACAAGGCGGCGATCAAGGCCATGCTGCAGGGCGTAAAAGGGATCAAGTTCCGCGAGCTTCCCGATCCCGAAGGAGATACGGCGACTTTCCTGGCTTTCAATCTGCCCGATGCAGGCACGGCGGAGAAATTCCAGCAAGCCCTGAGCGCCGGAGGCCTCGATACGGTCTGCTACAAAAAGAACGCCTGGCATTATGCCCCCAACTGGGAGCACTTCCTGGCGCAATCGACGGCCAACTCGAAAAAGTTTCCCTTCACCAATCCCATGTATAAGGGAAATGCACGCTACGACAGCAAGGACATTCCGCAGGCTGACGATCTCCTGGGTCGGACTCTGGTAATGGGGATCAACATTAAGATGCCGGAGGAGCGAATGACGCAGATTCGGCAGGCCATAGAAAAGGCGGCCGACATCCTTTAACTCCAATTCCATATCAAAGCGCTAGCTTCGTTGGCGGCGTTATCGGCTCCTCGACATACTTCCATGTATGCCTGCGTCGCCTCTGCCTTGCCGCCTTGCTATCATCTTTGATCTGAAACTGGAGAATCTTTAAATATAGGAGAAAACATCGTGTATATTGTCACCGGCGGGGCCGGTTTTATCGGCAGCGCCTTTATCTGGAAGCTTAATTCGGAAGGGATCGACGACATCCTGGTTGTGGACAATCTGGG
>MVQR01000415.1 GCA_002067815.1 Syntrophus sp. PtaB.Bin001
TCGCGGCGGGGCGTCAAGGTATCGGGAAAAGATTGTCTTTCCTCCCACCACGATATTCCCGTCTGTGGCGATTCGGACTTTCCGGTAGGTCAGAGGACGTCCGGCGGTCAGATAGGCTTTCCGATCGGCACCTTTCGCGACGCCCGTGACCTGGGCGCAAGATTCGGTGGACCCATAGGAAGGTATCACGGGAATTCCCAGCTCCAGGGCTTTTTCGATCAGCCAGGCCGGAGATGGCGCTCCCCCCAGCAGGATGGCCTTAGCCTTCTGAAGAACCGGGATGATTGTTTCCGATTCCAGAAGACGGATCAGCTGGGTCGGAACTAAAGACAAAACCGTGGGGGAAAATTCGAGTACCGCCTCGTTGATCTTCTTGAGGTTTCCCGGCAGGAGACAGGCACTCCCGGATAGAAGGGTCCGCACCCAGATCATGATCCCCCCGACATGAAAGAGCGGCAGGCTGAGAAGCCACCGGTCTGTCATGTCCAGGTCGATGGAATCATTCGTACCCAGGGCGCTGTAGATGTAGTTCCCTACCGTATGGACGATACCGCGGGGCTTTCCCGTCGAGCCCGAGGTGAAGATTGCGGCGGCCTCCCGGTTGAAGGGAATCGCCGGCCAATGTCCGGTTTCTGTGAGGGCGGGATTAGGCTGTAGGAGCTTCCCGGGGCGAAGAACAGGCGAATTGAAGGGATGCGGAACATCCCCATCCGTTATCAGAAAATCGAACGGCGCAGCATCGAGCAGGCTTTCCAGCGGGGCCTTGTAATCAAGGGGAAGATAGAGAAAACCCATGACCCAGGCGGCAAGGAAAAGGTACAGATGCAGCTCGCCGTTTTCCTCATGGAGGGCCACGGAGTCGCCCTCGCGAATCCCGGCCCGTTTCAAATGGAAGATGAGTATTTCCATATTTCGCCGGACTTCTCCGAATGTCCGGACGACTCTTGGCGTTACCAGCGCCGGATTGTCCCGGTATTCTTCAAAAAGCCGGTCCAGAAGGATCGATTCGTTTTTCAGGAAAGACGGCTTCATAAGACTTTTTCCCGGATGCAGGATTTGTTAAGCGAATAATCTCCGGACAGCAGACCGTTCGGGATTTCCAGCATCCCTTTTGAAATTGTCGGCGAAGGCAGCAGGACGTCGCCGACAAGATACCGCAGCGTATCCAGTCCGTGGGCCGTTTCGGGCGGAAGACCGGCCAGGCGGGAAAAGAGACCCAGGACGGCCAGGGTTAGGCCGGTGTTGAAAGCGGAACTTAAGGTTGTTCGAAGGCCGGCCTCTTCGGCACTCCTGACAGCCCGGGCCATAGCGTGCAAACCGTTGAGCGGTCCGGGCTTCAGAATCACCGCCCGGACCGCAGGGTTCAGCCGGGAGAGAGACGGTTCCTCCGGATCGAGAAAACCCGCCAGTGATTCATCCAGAGCCAGCGGCCAGGGCACATTTGCCGCCCTTTCCAGCACGTCTTCCGGGAGGGGTTCTTCCACATATTCCACGGGAAGATCGTGGAGCGCCTCAAAGTAACGCCGGTACGCCTCCGGCGCCAGGTTGCGGTTGCCGTCCAGGCGCAGGGAAATTCCCGACCCGAGTTTCTCGACCAGGCGGCGGATCTGCCGGATTTCCTCCTCTGCCGGATGTCTGCCGACCTTGATCTTGAACGTCTTTGCTCCGTCTTTTTCCAGGTCCCGAAACTGCCGTTCCAGATTGTCCGCCGTTAAATTCGGGATAAAAAGGCCGTTGACCGGAATCCTGAGCGGTTCGTCCGGCGGCGGTCCAATGGTGGTCCGGCCTTCTGTATTTTTCTTTTGAAGATAAAGTCCCAGCAGGGCGCTTTCCACACCAAACAGAGTATGTCCCGTCCATGATGAGGCGGCGTCAACATCAGTAATGCCCAGCAGAGGGGCAGGGAGTTGAAAAAGATCATATTGAAGGGTCGCATAGTTTAGAGAATTCTCAAGGGAAGGGACATCCCGAAGGCACCGGTCCAATGTTGAAACATCGAATCCGGGCAGGGGGGCGATCTCCCCATAACCGAGGCGATTTTCGTCATCGGTCAGGACAACCAGCAGTCCTTCCCGCTCTTGCAGAGTTTCACCGCCCACCTTAACCGGCGTTACAAAGGGAAGAGAGAATCGATAGATATCAATGCGGACGATTCTCATAATAATGATAATGCTCCAAAGCGGGTTTTATTAAGAGGGCATTGCGGCCCACGGAAAAGCTATGGCGATCCAAATGGCATTTAGTTGGGAAATGCTTGCTTTTTCAGGACAGAAGAATAGGAAAAAATGCTGATAAGTGTCAATGAAAAAGGGACGGCA
>MVQR01000416.1 GCA_002067815.1 Syntrophus sp. PtaB.Bin001
GTCTGATATCTTCTTCCCGGTGAGGTTGGTTTATACTTTCTTATTGCCATCCGTTTATATCCCTTCCTTATACACTTTGATAAACATCAATAGTGTTTCCTTGGGAAAGCGTAACAACCGCCTTTTTCCAATCTCTTCTCTTACCGATATTACGTCCTACTCTTTTTTTCTTACCTTTAATATTAATTATATGAACATCGTCAACAGCCACTTTCAAAAGTTTCTCAACGGCTTTGCGAATCTCTATCTTGTTTGCATTTTTGTCTACTTCAAAATAGTACTTGTTCTTTTCATCTCTTTCTAAAGTACTTTTCTCTGTTACTAGCATCTTCTTGATGATCTGATGTAATTCCATCATGATATCAGCGCCCCTTCTAATTTCTTGACAGCCTGCTCTACGATTACTAGGTGTTCATGATTTAACACGTCATAAACATTTATGCCTTCGGACCTTAGCATCTTAATTCCCGCTATATTTCTTGAAGATTTTTCCAAAATCTCGTTCCGTTCCGGAGTAATGAACAATGCTTTCTTTAAGCCAAAGCGGTCTACTACTTCCTTGAACTTTTTCGTTTTTATTTCTTCCAGTGGAATTTCCTTCAAAACCAACAATTTTTGTCCTTGATATTTAAGACTAAGAACAGAGCGCAAAGCATTTTTTCGTATCTTCTTTGGAACTTTATACTTATAGTCTCTTGGCACGGGGCCAAACACAATGCCTCCACCGCGCCAAATGGGAGATCTGCTCGTCCCGGAACGGGCTCTTCCCGTACCTTTTTGTCGCCAGGGTTTTTTACCGCCACCGCTTACGTCGCTTCTCCCTTTGGTCGCTGCTGTACCCAACCGCCGAGAAGCCATCTGCATTTTGACCACATCGTAAATCACAGAATCATTAACATCGGCACCAAACACGAACTCATTAAGCTCTATTTCGGACACCTTATTTTTGTTAATATCAAATACTTCAGCAACCAACATTTCTTTCTCCCTTGAAGAAGCGGCCTCAAGCCTTAACAGACTTTTTTATAAATATATAACCATTACGTGCCCCGGGAATCGCTCCTTTAATCAACAAAAGTTTTCTATCGGGCCGAACACTCCAGATCAATAGGTTTTTCACAGTTTTTTGCTCATTTCCCATCTGGCCTGGCAATTTTTTCCCCTTGAACACTCGCGAGGGGTATGCGCTTGCCCCAATCGAGCCGGGAGCTCTATGGAACATGGATCCATGAGAAGATCGGCCTCCTCGGAAGCCATGGCGTTTGATAACCCCAGCAAAACCTTTCCCTTTAGTTGTACCGGTTATATCAACCTTCTCTCCTGACTCAAAGATATCCAAGCTAACCTCTTGCCCCAATTCATATTCCTGGATCCGGTCGGAACGCATTTCTTTTAAAATTCGGAAGTACCCTTTGTTCGCCTTGTCAAAATGACCCTGCAAGGGCTTTGTAACCTTATTTTGCTTAACCCTGCCATAACCGAGTTGAACAGCATCATAACCATCTTTCTCAGCAGTCTTTTTCTGGATAACAACAGACGGTTCAACTTCAACTGCCGTAACCGGAACAGCTGACCCATCTTCAGCAAAGACCTGAAGCATCCCGATTTTTCTACCAATAATCATTTTTTCCATCAGATTCACTTCATCTTCCAAGTTCGTTGTTGGAACATCATTAGCTTTACGACCAACGACTCTTTATGTGTTCAGAAAAGGCTAACCTCTACACTTATGGTTCTATGCCTTAATTTCCACATCTACACCCGCAGATAAATCAAGCTTCATCAGGGCATCAACTGTTGATTGTGTTGGTTCTATTATATCAATCAGTCTCTTATGCGTTCTAATTTCAAATTGCTCCCTTGATTTTTTGTCCACGTGGGGAGAACGATTAACGCAATACTTGTTAATTTCCGTAGGCAAGGGCACTGGTCCAGCGACTCTGGCACCGGTTCTCCTCGCCGTTTCCACGATCTCCTCTACAGACCGATCGAGTAATTTGTAATCATACGCTTTAAGCCGAATTCTTATTTTTTGATCTTTCATGTCCTCGTTAGACCCAGTCACCCATCCGCTATTTATTCGATAACTTTGCTGACGACGCCAGCGCCGACTGTTCGACCACCTTCCCGAATCGCGAACCGCAATTGTTCTTCCATGGCTATTGGCGTAATCAAAGTCACTTCCATCTCCACATTATCTCCCGGCATAACCATTTCTACACCCTCTGGTAGTTTAGCGACCCCGGTAACATCCGTTGTTCTAAAATAGAATTGAGGACGATAACCGCTAAAGAAAGGAGTATGCCGCCCACCT
>MVQR01000417.1 GCA_002067815.1 Syntrophus sp. PtaB.Bin001
GGAAGTTGACATCAACCCGCTTCTGGCCCTTCCCGACCGACTCGTTGTCCTTGACGCACGTATCAGGCTGGGATAAAGGAGGATTATTTTATATGGCACGCGCCGTTCAGGTTATTAATGGAATATACCTCATTGCAGGAGCAAATGTCACCAGTTCCGAAGACGCTGCGGCATACTTAGTTGAATTTGGCAAGGAACTGGTGATGATCGATTCCGGTGCGGGAAGAACGGCCGAACTTCTTGAAAGAAATATCCGTGAGGTAGGTTTAGATCCCGAAAATATTTCGACAATTGTTCTTACCCACCGTCATATCGATCATATTGGTGGAGCTCCATATTTCCGGCGACTTTTCGGGTGCCGCATTGTCATGCATGACCTGGATGCCGATGCGGTGGAACAGGGCGATCCTATTCAGACCGTGGCCAACTGGTACGAAGTAAAATTTCCACCGACGCCCGTCGATCTTCGGATTTCATTTGAAGAAGAGGCCATGAACTTTAATGATCATACCCTCAATATTCTTCACACTCCCGGCCACACGCCGGGTTCGATCTCACTTTACATGGATAGGGACGGACGTCGCATTCTGTTCGGACAGGACATTCACGGTCCCTTTTTCCCAAGATTGGGCGCAGATCTCAGCATATGGCGTAAATCAATGGAAAGGCTTCTTGATCTGAAAGCCGACATCCTTTTTGAAGGGCATTTCGGCATTTTTCAGCCTGGCGAGGCAGTCGAACGATTTATACGGGGGCATCTTAACCGTAACAAAGTTTGATTCCTGCTCAATTTGAATTGGACGAAGCCTTCAGAACATGTGGTCTATAATGGCCAGTTTTTCTTTGAGCCTTCTTGCAGACACGGGAAAAGCAGTTTTAAGCTCCTGAGCAAAAATAGAAACTCTGTATTCCTCGATCATCATGGAGAATTCTTTCATAGCCTGTTTTTTTTCATCCGTAGAAAAGGGAGGCAAATTTTCATAAAGTTCATTAAGCCGAGTAACAAAAGGAAGAATTTCTTTTTCCCTTATCCGGTCTTTCTCCATGTTGAATATACCCCGATCCGCCCGGATGTTCAACGCCTTCAGATATCGAGGAACATTCTTCATTCCTTCGGAATCATAACGAAAGAGAAAATCAGGCGGTAATAGTCTATCCATTTCCTGCCGTATTTGATTTAAAAATTCTCTTCCGGCAGTGTTCGCCCTGTTCATAATCTCCAGACGACTGACAGCTTTCGCTGTTTCATGATAGGCCTTCAGCAAAGGTTCCACTTCGGTGATCATCTCCTGCCCATAAGACAAGATCTTATTTTTGACGGTTTTGGCGTGAAAATGAAATCTTCCTTCAGTACGAATGTTTACGGCAAAAAGATCAATTTTAACTTTCTCCAACAACTGCTTCTCCATATCACGGATCCCATTGAAACCGTCTGCCCAAGTTCTCAAAGGCTCCGGAAGTATGAGCGCCTTTTTCAGATCTTTTAACTCTCTTTTAAAATGAATGCAGTAAAGTGCGGCCACTCCTTCTTTGTGAGAATTTGTCGCCTCTTCGCGTGTTTTATAAAGACGGAGATCGACACCGTCTGTTCCTGGTTTCAATGCCGGATATGCACAACCCATAAAACTCCCTTTTTCAGTCAAATCGATTATTTCCGGCAAATCACCAAAATTCCATTCTTTCAGTTTTGATTTTTCCCATTGCCGACAGGCAAGGTCAAATGCCCGTGAATTCTTTTCCGTATATTCATTCTTCTGAAGATAAGTGAGATCCCGACCAGCGGCTTTCTCGGAACCATCTTTATCTACGACAGAAAACCTTAATCTCAGATGATCCGGCTCCTTATCGTCGCTCCAAACAGAAGATGGAATATCTACTTTCAACTTTTCCCTGAGCAGTCCGGCAAGAGCTGGAATCAACAATCCGGCGGATGCGTCCAGATTTTTGACTGCATATTCCGCCGTCTGTGCCAGCGGTTGGAGTCTTTTACGATATTCCTTCGGCAATCCTCGAAGAAGAGAAAGAACGCGATCCAGCAAAAGTCCCGGAACCATCCAGTCGACGGCTGTCGCCGGAATATCGTTAAGCAGATTTTCCGGAACTTTAAGAGTAACACCATCATCTTCCTTTCCCGGATCAAAACGATATACGCAACGATAACTTCGTCCTCCCACACTCACTTCGTCGGGATATAGAGACAATTCCTCTTCATTCGGCAAGCGGGCCAAAACATCTTCCATCGTCATCCGCAAAAATGAATCGCCGCCCTTTTCCCTGATTTTCATCTTGAGCTC
>MVQR01000418.1 GCA_002067815.1 Syntrophus sp. PtaB.Bin001
TATATTTGTCTGCTTTTCAATTCTAACATCTATGCCTTCTGGGACCGAATATGTTACCGGACTAGAAAAGCCGACGGTTAATTTAACATTTTTACCTTCCACTTCAGCCTTATACCCAACGCCCACAATCTCTAAACTCTTTTCATAACCGGAACTTACACCTGTGACCATATTTTGTATCAACGTTCTTACCAAACCATGATATGAGCGATCTTGGCGATTATCTGACTGCCTTTTTACTAAGACATTCCCATCTCCAGTAATAATCTCAATCCTTTCAGGAATAATAGCAGTCAACTCGCCGCGCGGCCCAATAATTTTAACTACGCGCCCGTTACACTCGCATTTTACATTTAACGGTAATCCTATCGGTTTTTTACCAATTCTTGACATTATGAATCTCCCGCACTATACTATCGCAATATTGCAAATAAGCATAATTACCACACCTTACAAATCACTTCACCGCCAACATTTTTTTCTCTTGCTTCTTTATCCGTGATTACGCCTTTTGATGTAGATATGATTGCAACTCCATAGCCATTGAGCACTTTGGGTATTTTATCCCACTTCACATAAATCCTTCTTCCAGGTTTACTAACTCTTTGTATATCGTTAATTATAGATTTCTTTGTATCAGGATATTTCAAATACACTTTAAGTATATCATGGCCTTTTTCATTTTTCTTTATATCATAACCACCAATGTATCCCGACTTCTTCAATACTTTTGCTATATTTATGTTTATACCCGAATTCAATACATCTACATTCTTTAAATGTACTCTATTTGCATTTCTAATCCTTGTTAGCATATCTGCAATTGGATCTGTCATTGACATATAAAAACTCCTTAAATATATTCACTACCAGCTCGACTTTATCACTCCGGGAATTTCGCCTTTTGATGATAATATCCTTAAACATATCCTGCACATGCCGAACTTTCGGTAATATGCCCTTGGTCTTCCGCATATTGAGCATCGATTATAAGTTCTGACTGAAAATTTCTGCTCTCTTTTTGCCTTAGCTATCAAGGATTTTTTTGCCACTCCACTCCTCCGGTTTAATTCTCTTCGACTTTCTTTATGCTCTGAATGGAACACCCATGTATCTTAAAAGTGCTCTTGCTTCATCATCAGTATTGGCTGTTGTCACTATCGCGATATTCATTCCCCGTATTTTTTCAATTTTATCATATTCAATTTCCGGAAATATAATCTGCTCTTTTACGCCTATGGAAAAATTTCCTCTACCATCAAATGTATTTGGGGAAACTCCTCTGAAATCCCGAATTCTGGGCAATGCAACGTTGATAAATCTGTCAAAAAATTCATACATCCGTTCCCTTCTCAACGTCACCCTACACCCTATTGACATTCCCTTTCTTAACTTGAACGTCGCAATTGATCTTTTAGATTTTGTAATTACAGCCTTTTGTCCTGTTATTAGTTCCATTTCACTGGCTGCATTTTCAAGAATTTTGATATTCTGGATCGCCTCACCCAACCCCATGTTTACCACTATTTTTTTCATTACCGGTACTTGCATGGGATTGCTGTAACCAAACTCCGATATTAACGCGGGAACGACTTCTTTCTTATAATATTCCTTCAATCTCGCCATGTCGACAATTCCTATACGTCCAATATATCACTGCAATTTTTGCAAATTCTAACTTTCTTTCCATCCTCAAAAACCTTTATACCAACCCTAGTCCCTTTATTGCACTTGCCACACATAATAACTACATTCGAGGCATGAATCGGCCCTTCTTTTTCGACAATTCCACCTTTACCCATTGCATTAGCTTTCTGATGCCGTTTAATCATATTTAGTTTTTCTACTACAACTCGATTTTTATCTTTAAGAACCGTCAATACCTTTCCAGTCTTACCTTTCTCTTTACCCGATATAATCTTTACAAAATCACCCTTCTTTAAATGCTTAAATTGCATCACATAATCTCCATTTAATTGAATGCCCAGAAATAATATGACGGAAATATAATCTCTTTTTAAAGTACTTCCGGCGCTAATGAAATTATCTTCATAAATTGTTTTGCTCTTAATTCTCGGGCAACGGGACCAAATATTCTGGTACCAATAGGCTCCATTTGATTGCTTATTAATACCGCGGAATTATCATCAAATTTTAGATAAGATCCATCCGAGCGCCTAACATCTTTTGCAGTCCTAACTATGACTGCCTTCATAACATCACCTTTCTTTACCTTTGAATTTGGCATCGCTTCC
>MVQR01000419.1 GCA_002067815.1 Syntrophus sp. PtaB.Bin001
GGCCAACGAGATCGGCTTGCTGGTCTCGGGAGACGCTACTAACGAGGCTCTGTACCTCGCCGGTCATCTCTTCAAAGAAGAACTTCGCTCCAGCAATATCGGACTTCTCTTAGGTACCACGCCCAAACTGTTTGATACGAAAACGGGCGTCTTCACTGACCTAATTGACAGCGATCTTATTCTTGTGGTCGGCGCGAATCCTATCCAGGATCAGCCAGTTGCTTCATTCTTCGTCAAGCGTCTTCTTGACAAGGGAACGCGGCTGATTGTCGTCGACGACAAAGAAAACGGGCTCACCCCCTTCGCTAAGACCACCCTCAAAATGGAAGACATTGGCAAGGCTGTTGAAATTGCCGACACGGCGGAAAGCGTGGCGGTGCTCTACGGAACAGGCTTAACTGAAAAGGCGGCACTGAACCTCAAGAAACTTGAACCGAAAGCACGCTTCATAGCCCTCGAACCAGGCGTCAACACGCGGGCCGCTGTTAAATTCGGCATTAATAATGGTTTCCAGGCATCAGCCGCTAAGGTGCTATATGCCTTGCTGGGTGAACAAGACTGGAAAAGAGACGACATTGTTGAAAAAATAGATAAAGACGCCTTTGTCATAGTGCAGGCCAGCTATTCATCTCCGCTCATCGACAGAGCCGATGTGGTTCTCCCCTCGGCTATATGGTCGGAACGTACCGGTTCCTTGACCAATACAGAGGGCACCGTCCAAATGGCTAACCAGGTAGTACAACCTGCAGGGAAAGCCAAACCGGACTGGGAAATTCTCTCCCTGCTGGCCGACAGACTGGGAAAAAACCTCGGGGCATCTTTCGATGACATTTCGGCTCGCGCCGCAAAGGAACTGAAGTGAAAGGAGAATCATCCATGTCAAAGATCAAGATCGCTACAGACTGGCTGGCAGGCTGTGCCGGATGCCACATGTCTCTTCTCGACATTGACGATCGCATCCTCCAGCTGATGGAATCGGTGGAATTCACGTCGAGCCCAATAACCGACCTGAAGCACCCACCGAAGGAAGGCGTGACCGTGGGAATTCTCGAAGGGGCGATCTGCAATACCCATAATGTGGAAGTCGCCAAGCAGATGCGCGAGCGTTGCCAGATCCTCATTGCCATGGGCGACTGCGCCACCTTCGGGAATGTTCCGGCAATGCGCAATCTCTGCGGTACACAGGCGGCTTTGAAGCGCGCTTATCTGGAAACGGAAAGCACCGTAGACGGCCTTATCCCCGACTCCCCGGAACTCGGCAAACCATTGGATGAGGTTGTCGCCGTTGACAAGGTGGTAAAGGTCGACCTCTTTATCCCCGGCTGCCCCCCGAGTGCCGATGCTTTGTTCTATGCTTTGTCGGAACTGCTCGCCGGCCGCACGCCCGTTGTCCTGCCGCCCCAATACTTCAAGTATGACTAGAGGAGAAAAGCCATGAGCGCTCGCAAAATAACCATCGAACCAGTGACGAGAATTGAGGGTCACGGGCGTGTCACAATCCATCTGAACGAACAAGGAGAGGTGGAGCAGGCCTTTTTCCATGTTGACGAGTTCCGCGGATTGGAAAAGTTCACCGAGGGACGCCCTTACCTCGAGATGCCGCAGATCACCCAGCGCATTTGTGGAATCTGCCCTGTAAGCCACCACCTAGCAGCGGCCAAGGCCTGCGATGGCGTGGCCCGTGTGGAACCTACCCGGCCGGCAAAGCTTTTACGCGAGCTGATGCACATGGGGCAGATCATCCAGTCACACGGGATGCACTTTTTCCATCTGGCGGCGCCTGACCTGCTGCTGGGCTTTGACGCCGACCCTGCTGAACGCAATGTTTTCGGAATCGTCAAGGCAAACCCGGAACTAGCCGTCAAGGCCGTTCATCTCCGGCGCTACGGCCAGCAGATAATCGAGAGGCTTGGCGGCGGAAAGCGCATTCATCCCAATCTCTGCGTCCCCGGCGGGGTCAATGCGCCTCTCAGCATTCAGGACCGCGATGCCATTGCCGCCGAACTCGACACCATGATCGAGATCGGCAAGGTTGCGATTCATATAGCTCGAAGCTGGCTGGAATCAAATAAATCCCTTGCCGATACTTTCGCTTCATTTCCTTCCAACTATATGGGACTTGTTGATGAAGAGGGCGGCCTGCAGCTCTACGACGGTGAGATTCGCATCAAGGATGCCCAAGGGGAATACCTCGCCCAGTTCAGTGGGGACTCTTACCTCTCGCATATAGCCGAACACGTAGAACCATGG
>MVQR01000420.1 GCA_002067815.1 Syntrophus sp. PtaB.Bin001
CAGTCATGAAAGACTTTCTGAAGGTGACAAAGGCTTTGTCCGATCCGAATCGGGTAAAAATGCTCAAAATGCTGCAGCATAAGGTAATGTGCGTCTGCGAGATTCAGGCGGCCTTGGCAATTGCCCAGCCGACGGCATCCAAACATCTGAAAATACTTGAAGAGGCCGGATTGGTCAATTCCCGCCGGGAGGGCCAATGGGTTAATTACTATCCCACGGACGGCAAGGACAGCCCCTATGCTGCAACGCTGCTGGGCAACCTGCGGCACTGGCTGGAGGATGACGCCGATGTCCGTCAGCTTCTCGAAAAAATCCCCAGTGTTCGACGGGAGGATATCATGTGCAAGCGTGAAGGGACCTGTCAACAGTCCTAAGCCGTCCATATTGCCGCATGGAAATATGGACGGACAATTCTTGACGTGGAATTAACTTCGGCAAGTGTTCAAGGTAAATCTATTCCGAGATTGAGGAGGAACGAAAGAAAATGACTCAAGCTGCACAGAAACAACTTTCTTTTTTAGACCGGTTTCTGACCCTGTGGATCTTTCTGGCCATGTTTATCGGTGTGCTCGGGGGATATGTATATCCGGGAGTGCGGGATGTCATAAATTATTTCCAGGTCGAAACGACCAATATCCCCATTGCCATCGGCCTGATATTAATGATGTACCCGCCCTTGGCCAAGGTCAAATACGAAAAGCTGGGGCAGGTCTTTTCTAATTACAAGGTCCTGGCCCTTTCACTGGTCCAGAACTGGATTGTCGGCCCAATTCTGATGTTCTTGTTGGCAGTTACTTTTCTTTCCGGCTACCACAACTACATGGTGGGCCTGATTCTCATCGGTTTGGCGCGTTGCATTGCCATGGTCATCGTCTGGAATGACCTGGCTGATGGCGACCGGGAATACTGCGCGGGGCTGGTGGCCTTCAATTCAATCTTCCAGGTCCTCTTTTTCTCGGTTTATGCTTACATCTTTATCACGATTCTCCCTACCTGGATCGGCCTGAAAGGAGCCGTCGTCGATGTTTCCATCGGCCAGATCGCCCAGAGCGTGTTTATTTATCTGGGAATCCCCTTTATTGCGGGGATGATCTCCCGTTTTGTCGGCCTGAAAATCAAGGGGCAGGTTTGGTATGAAGAGAAATTCATCCCGAAGATCAGCCCCATAACCCTGATTGCCCTGCTCTTCACCATCCTCGTCATGTTCTCCCTAAAAGGGGAATACATCGTTGAATTGCCCATGGACGTCGTCCGTGTGGCCATCCCCTTGGCCATTTATTTTGTGGTCATGTTCTTCGTCTCTTTCTACATGTCCAAAAAGGTCGGGGCAACCTATGAGGAATCCACAACCCTGAGCTTTACCGCTGCCTCCAACAACTTCGAGCTGGCCATTGCCGTGGCCATTTCCGTTTTCGGGATCAATTCCGGCGAGGCCTTCGCCTGCGTCATCGGTCCACTGCTGGAGGTTCCGGTTTTGATTTCCCTGGTTAATGTGGCCCTCTGGTTCAAGAAAAAATACTTTCCCTACGCCAAGGAAACGCCCACGGGAGTATGTCATGTTTCCTGTAAAAGCTAAAAAAGCGTTGAAAGGACGATGTTTATGAAAGAACGTTACAAACTGCTGATCATCACCCTGGTATTTCTGGGTGCCTACTTTATTCCCTGGAGTCATCCCGTCATTCGCCAATCGGGCCTGGAAGCCTTTATGATGCTCCAGGAATACGCGCAACAGCATGTCCTGACCTGCTTGATCCCGGCTTTTTTTATCGCCGGGGCCATCGCCGTCTTTGTTTCGCAGGCTTCCGTGCTGAAGTACTTCGGTTCGACGGCCAATAAGATCCTTTCTTACTCCGTGGCTTCAGTCTCCGGCACGGTGCTGGCCGTTTGTTCCTGCACGGTGCTTCCCCTTTTCGCCGGGATTTACACCCGGGGCGCAGGCATCGGTCCCGCCACGGCATTTCTCTATTCCGGCCCGGCCATCAACGTCCTGGCAATCGTTTTGACAGCCAGGGTTTTAGGCTGGCAACTGGGGCTGGCCCGGGCGATTGGCGCGGTAGCCTTTGCCGTTATTACCGGTCTTCTGATGGCCCTGATTTTCCGACGGGATGATGCAAACAGAGCGATGGGGAACATCTATGTTCCAGATGCGGGAGAAGATTCCCGAACGATTGTCCAGGATGCTCTCTATCTGCTCACTATGGTGCTGATCCTGGTCTTCGCCGCCTTTGCCAAACCGGCGCCCGGCGT
>MVQR01000421.1 GCA_002067815.1 Syntrophus sp. PtaB.Bin001
CGATTGACTTAAAGAACGTCCGGGCTTCAATTTAAGAGTTACGGATGCCGTCGCTTTTTTCTCTTCACTTACAAATAGAGACTCCTTCGGAAGGGCAATGTGCACACGACTGGATTGTATTTCTTCCAACCCTTTAATCGTTCTAGCCAATTCCCCCTGAAGGGCGCGTCGGTAATTCAGCTGCTGCTCAAACTCCGTAGCACCGAGGGTTTTTTGATCGAAAATCTCAAAACCGACACCGCCTCCTTGAGGCAATCCGGATCCAGCCAGCTCCAATCGAAGTTCGGATACCTTTTCCGCGGGCACCATAATAGTGTCCCCCGATGCGGCTAGTTCATAAGAGATTTTTTTTTCCTTAAGCTTCGTTATAATTGCCGATGCATCTTCACTGGACAGATGGGAAAAGAGAACTTTATAGTCAGGACGATTAGCAAAATATATCAGCGCTGCCAGGGCAGACAAGGTTATGCCTATCGCAATCAGGATCGACATCTTCCTGGCTGGTGCTAATTCATTAAAACTCTGACTGATTTTCGTAAAAAACTGAACGAAAGGATTCATGGCGACAAGCGCTTAATATGAAGAAAAAACAACTCTTCCATTACACTTGCATCCTCATGACTTCCTGATAGGCGTCAACGATTTTGTTTCTGACTTGCATCATGGTCTGGAAGGAGATGCTCGCTTTTTCCAGAGCTATCATTGCCTCGTGAATGCTGGCGGTATCTTGCACCTGCACTTTTGATATCGCCTTGTCCGCATCATTCTGAAGTTTATTGATATCTTGAATAGTATTGCGAAGGACATCGCTGAAAGAAGATTTACCTTCTTCCTGCTCCACCCCCGTTTTCTTTTCCGAAAAGGTAGAAGGCAGATTTAACTTACCCTGAATCGATAAGTCTTTCATATATTCACCTCAAAAATAAAATTCAAAAAGACCGCTGAAATTTTATCCTTAATTACTTGCCGATATCCAATGTCTTCAAAGCCATGCTTTTCGTCGCATCAAAAGCGGTAACGCACGCCTCGTAGGCACGGCTTGCCGTAATCATGTCCGTCATCTCCATAACAACGTTTACATTGGGCATAGTGACGTTACCCTGCTCATCGGCATCAGGGTGTGAAGGATCATACACTTTTCTAAAGCCCTCTTTTCCCTCGACAACTTCCTTCAGAGCCACGCTTTTCACTGCATCCTTGAGTTTGTCTCGGAAGCTGAATTTTTTCCTCGTGTTTTCCGATGAAAAAACAGCCGTTTTACGCTTATAAGGCCCTCCCTCGGGAGTGCTGGTCGTACTGACGTTGGCTAGATTGCTTGCTATGACATCCATCTTTGTTCTCTGAGCCGAGAATCCCGAGCTTAATACTCGAAACGACGTCATAAAATCCATATTACTTTGTCTCCTTTAATACCGTATTCAAGCCCTTGAATTTACGAGCCAGCATTTCAACCGTCAGATTATACATCAAGTGATTTTCGGCCAGATTAGTCATCTCCGTATCTATTTTCACTTTTTCCCCTGTTTCAACGACTTTGAAATCTTTATCTGTAATCTCGCCCTGAGCGGCAGGCAAATGTCTTTTGTCCGTTTTAAAAAGGGCAAGTCGGTTCTGATCATCAACAGCCCTACTCAAGTCCCTTTTAAAAACGTAATCTTTCGGCTTGAAATCCTGTGTATCCATATTGGCAATGTTGGACATAACGATCTTGTTTCTTTGAGATCGGTACCCCAGCATACCGGACAAAACTCCAAAAGTTTTATTAAACAGAAATTCCATGAAAGTTACCCCTGAAATTCATCAAGCAATGTACATACCATGCCAAAATGACTGTTATTCTGAAGCCTTTAAATTATACTCCTGAAGTTTGTTGCGCATAGTCCTGACGCTTATACCCAACATTTCCGACGCTTTGGTCTTGTTTCCTTTTACTTTATTCAGCGTACTGAAAATAAGTTCCTTTTCCATTTCCCAGATCGTCATGTCTTTTAACTGGGAAATTTCTGCAGTCACGACAGGACTTTCTTTCTGGGAAGATGACATTTTTTCCTCTGCTGAACCATCGGCAGCGGAATCTTCCAGATGAAGATGCTCCGGCAACAACGTGTTCTCCTGGCAGATAAGAACCGCTCTTTCAATCACATTTTCCAGTTCCCTAACGTTGCCCGGCCAATCATATGAGTTCAAAAGGTTTAAAGTCTTCTCCACAAGAATCGGCAGCGGCTTGTCATTA
>MVQR01000422.1 GCA_002067815.1 Syntrophus sp. PtaB.Bin001
GGAATTACGATCTTTCTTGTAGGTCATGTTACCAAGGATGGATCCATTGCCGGTCCCAAGGTATTGGAGCATATGGTCGATACCGTCCTTTATTTTGAAGGGGATTCCGGACATGCCTATCGGATCGTCCGGGGAATGAAAAATCGATTCGGACCAAGTAATGAAATCGGTGTTTTTGAAATGAGAGACGCCGGGCTGGTAGAAGTTTCAAATCCTTCTGCCTTTTTCCTCTCCGAACGTCCCGATGCTGCAGCGGGATCGGCTGTCGTGCCTAGCATGGAGGGCAGCCGTCCGATTCTCGTGGAGATACAGGCGCTGGTCAGCCAATCTTCTTTAGGAATGCCTAGAAGAACGACTATCGGGGTAGACCACAATCGTGTTTCAATGCTTGTGGCTGTCCTGGATCGTATCGGTGGGTTGCATCTAAGTTCTCATGACATTTTTCTTAATGTCGCCGGCGGCATACGGGTAGATGAACCAGCCGTTGATCTGGGGATTGTCGCGGCAATGGCTTCCAGCTTTCTGGATCGTTCGATATTCCCGGGGACTGCAATTTTCGGTGAGGTCGGGTTAACCGGCGAGGTAAGAGGGATCGCCCAGATGGTTTTGCGCATCCGGGAAGCGGCGCGCATGGGTTTTACCCGCTGTATCCTTCCCCGCGCACTTTCGCAAGAGATAACCGAAGTATCCGGAATTGAACTTTGCCGGGTAGCTAATCTGGGAGAACTTCTGGAAAATCTGTTTTAAATTTCTAGGTCTTGCGAAGGATAGACTGAGGTTTTGTCAATCTTCCTGATCAGAAAAATACCCTTCAATTTCTTCAGGATCCCATTGAGTCAGCGTGTAACCGCAAGACTTGAAAACGATTGTTTCAAGCTTGCCGTCTTTCGTGCAGAACAGGGGCTCATCAGGGTATTGAACGACAAAAGGTTTGCCGTTGACATTGAGTGTTCGATCAACCAGTTCCAGCTTATCCGTATTTTTTAATTTCATATCAACTCTCCAGGAAAACTGGTGATATTTACACTTTCGTCGGTTTTTTGGCAAGCAAAAGGTCAATCATCAATCTGTCAAATCCTTTTGTTTTGTTTTATATTTCATGTAAAGAACGATTTATGGGAGGACTTATGAGAATCGGAGTCCCGAAAGAAATCAAAGACAATGAATTTCGCGTCGCATTGACGCCGGGAAGTGTTGGAATGCTTGTCCGGTCAGGTGCTGAAGTATTCGTTCAGTCTGGGGCAGGGGATGGCAGCGGTTTTTCGGATAGTGAATACGGTTCTTACGGCGCCAAGATTCTCTCAGAAGCCGCCGCCGTATGGGAAAAGGCAACGATGGTCATGAAGGTCAAAGAGCCACAGCCTGTAGAATACGATTACCTGAGGAATGACCTCATTATATTCACCTATCTTCATTTGGCCGCAGAGCCTGATTTGACGCGGGTGCTTTTGGATAAAGGCACAACTTCAATTGCTTATGAAACCGTCCAGAACGACAGCGGGATTCTGCCACTGCTGATGCCCATGTCTGAGGTTGCCGGGCGTATGTCTGCCCAGATCATTGCTCACTATCTGGAAAAGGAAAATGGAGGTAGGGGAAAGCTGCTCGGCGGAGTGCCAGGGGTCCGTCCGGCTGACGTCGTGGTGCTTGGAGGCGGAATAGTCGGCAGCAATGCCGCAAAGATGGCATTGGGAATGGGGGCTCATGTGACGATTATTGACACAAATGGCGATCGTCTGCGCTATCTTGATGAAGTCCTTCATGGCAATCTCACGACACTTGGTTCAAATTTGCTCAATATTGCCGATTCCGTCAGACATGCAGACGGTGTAATAGGCAGTGTCCTGATTCCCGGGGCAAAAGCTCCGAAACTGGTTGGCCGCGAGCTTGTGGCTGCAATGAAACCGGGCAGCGTGATAGTCGATGTAGCCATTGATCAGGGCGGCTGCGTGGAAACGTCCAGGCCGACAAAACATAGTGATCCCGTATATCGCGTCAATGATGTTATCCATTACTGCGTAACAAACATGCCTGGAGCTGTTCCCAGGACTTCAACCTATGCCCTGAACAATGCGACCCTTCCTTATGCGCTGGAAATCGTTAAACTGGGTTTGAACGACGCCATTCGAAGAGATGCTTCTCTTGCCCGCGGCGTCAATACGATGACGGGAATTCTCACCAGTTGCCCCGTTGCTGAAGCTCATGGTTTGAAATACATTCC
>MVQR01000423.1 GCA_002067815.1 Syntrophus sp. PtaB.Bin001
ATTGGAGGAAGTTAAAAACATGAGTTCTCAGACAACGGAAACGGGTGTCAGTGTAATGTCGAGTGAGGAATGCCGGACCATTTTCGCCCAGGCGATACGGGAAAACCGCACTTATCTGATGGAGCATGAGTGCAAGGAAATCCTTGAGAATATGGGGATCGCCACGACAGGTTTTCTGGTTGCCGGTTCCGAAGATGAAGCCGTTGAGATGAGCAACAAGCTGGGCTATCCCGTCGTATTGAAAATCGTTTCCCCCGATGTTGTTCACAAAACAGATTCGGGCGGGGTCAAATTGAATCTGGCCGATGCAGATGCCGTGCGTCAGGCATATCGCCAGATGGTCGATACATTCAAGTACCAGCACATAATTGGGATTGCCGTACAGAAAATGGCTACGCCCGGCCTCGAAGCGATCATCGGTGTGACACGTGATCCCAGCTTCGGTCCCGTTTTGATGTTCGGCCTGGGAGGAATCTTTGTGGAAGTGCTCAAGGATGTTACCTTCCGGGTACTACCGGTCAAGCCTCAGGATATCGACGAGATGATCCAGGAAATCAAGGGATACCCCCTGCTGAAAGGTTATCGGGGGCAGGCGGTGGATATCGAGGCCCTCAAAGCCCTGCTGCTCAAGATTTCCGATTTCGTCACGGCCTTTCCCGAAGTTAGGGAACTGGACCTCAATCCGGTTTTCCTATATCAGTCGGGAAATATTACCGTCGATGCCCGGATGTTTGTCAGCCCGGCGCCGGAGACAGTCCCCCAGAAGCAGCCCGGAAGTTCCATAGAGGAAATCCGGAAACTGTTCTACCCGGACAGCATCGCCGTCATCGGGGCGACCAGTGTTGAAGGGAAACTGGGATACAACGTGTTCCGCAATCTGCTGTTTCACAAGTTTTCGGGAAAACTCTATCCCATCAACCCGAAAAGCGAAGAAGTTCAGGGGGTGAAGGCCTATCGGAACATCATGGATGTTCCCGATCCAGTGGATCTCGCTATCGTCCTGGTGCCAGCCTCAACTGCAGTTGCAACGATCGAGGAGTGCTGCAAAAAAGGGGTGAAAATCATCGTCGTGGAGACTGCGGGATTTGCCGAAACCGGCGAGGACGGCAAAGCGGCTCAGGCGAAAATCCTGGAGATCATCAGGGCTCACGGATGTCGCCTGCTGGGTCCCAACTGCTCCGGCGTCATCAACACGCATATCGGCAATGTTCAGTCCATCGGCCTGGTGGCTGAAGTGGGGAAGGGAAACATCGGAATGACCGCCCAGGCCGGCGTTTATGCAGCGGGGATCCTTACCGGTTTACGCCATGTGATGGATTTCGGGATTATCGCCACCATCGGAAACAAGATGGACATCAGCGAAACGGACATTCTGGAATATCTGGGCAGCGACGATAAAATCGACGTTGTGGCAATGTATATGGAGGATGTGAAGAGCGGCAGAAGATTTATCGACGTAGCCAGCGAGGTTACGAAAAAGAAACCGGTCATTGCCCTGAAGGGCGGGCGCACGGCGGCAGGGACGAAGGTCGTCTCCTCCCATACGGCATCTCTGGCCGGCAACGATGAAATCAACAGCGCCGCTTTCCGGCAGAGTGGGATCATCCGGGCGCGGGATAACGAGCACCTGTTCGGACTGCTCAAAGCCTTTGGCAAGCAGCCTCTGCCTACAGGAGACGGCATTCTGGTTATCACCTACACCGGTTCGCTGGGAGTCGCGTCTACGGACACGCTTTATCTAAACGGGATGCGCCTGGCCGAGCTGGAACCCGATCTGAAAGAACGCTTGCGGAAAATCATGCCGGATTATGTCACATCATTGAATCCCGTCGATTACTCCTTCAGCATGGACCCCGATCAGCTGCGGAAAACGATTGAACTCGGCATTGCCAGCGAAGATGTGGGCGGACTGCTTGTAGTCATTCAGGGCGAAATCCTGGGGTCCTTTGTGGATGCCTTGAAGTCGATTGATTATAAGGGCAAACCAATCTTGAGTTGCGTAGCCGTCAAGGAGTTCATGATGGAAGACGTGATCCGGATGGAAAAAGCCGGATTCCCCGTGTATTCCACGGCGGAAATGGCGTCGGAAATCCTGGCCACCATGTGGCATTACCGCCAGAGAAAAAATCGACAAGCACAATCCTAGTCTGCTTTGTGCTTCTCTCACCTTCCACCGGTTTCCTCCCAGACCGGTGGAAGGCCTTCCTTC
>MVQR01000424.1 GCA_002067815.1 Syntrophus sp. PtaB.Bin001
GTTAGACCGTTTTCAGCCATGGCGCTAACGATATGGGCATGGTGGTGCTGGACGCGGATGATTTTCTTGCGGGGTAGTTCTTCCGCAAGCCGGGTCGTGTAGTAGGCCGGGTGAAGGTCGCAGGCGATAACTTCAGGTCGGCATTGGGCTATTCTTTCCATTAGCTGTCGGCTTTCGGAGTAAAATCTTCTTGCCTCGGGGGTTTCCAGATCGCCAATGTGGGGACTGAGATATGCAAGATTGCCCTTGAGAATGCAAAGTGCTGCCTTGAGTTGCGGACCAAGGGCGATCACATCCGGATATTTACGCTGGAGAAGGAGCGGCTTGGGCGCGTAGCCACGGGAACGGCGGATCATAACGGTATTGCTTTTGACGACTGTAACTACAGAATCGTCACAGCGCACCAGGATGTCCCTGTTGTGCAAAAGAAAATTATCGGCGATGCCTTTAAGGCGGGAAAGCGCTTCACGATTTTCTTTGCAGATTGGTTCCTCGACCTGATTCGCGCTTGTCATCACAAGAGCGGCAAAATATTTCTCAAGAAGCAGATGATGCAACGGCGTATAAGGCAGCATAATACCCTGGTCAGGTACTCCCGGCGCTACGGAAGATGCAATCACGGTTTTTTTTCGCTTGCGGCAAAGCACAATCGGGCATTGTTGAGATGAAAGAACTTTTTCTTCTCTCACATTGATTTCCGCAATTTGACGGGCCGCATCGAGATCCTTCACCATAATGGCCAGAGGTTTTTCTTCGCGATATTTTCTTGATCGCAGCCTTCTGACGGCTTCTTCGTTTGTCGCATCCACGGCAAGATGGAAGCCGCCGAGTCCCTTTAGAGCAAGGATTTTACCCTCGCGAAGCAGTTCAACAGCCTTCGTAACGGGAGCTGAATCCTCTAATGGAAGAGGCTTCCCGTTTTCGTCGGTAATCCAGAGCTTCGGCCCACAAATGGGACAGGCGTTGGGCTCGGCGTGGAAACGGCGGTTGGCTGGATTTTCATACTCGTTTCGGCATTCCGGACAGAGGGGGAAACATGCCATGGAAGTATTTTCACGGTCATAGGGGACATCCCGGATGATAGTCAGACGGGGACCGCAATCGGTGCAGTTGATGAAAGGATAACGATACCGGCGATCCTCAGGATCCCGTAGTTCTTGCAGACAGCTTTCGCAGACGGCAAGGTCTGGCGATATGAACACTTCCTTATCGCCTTCAGCATTGCTGGATATAATACGGAAGGTCATTTCTCCCAAGACGGAAAGATCTTCGTGTGACACTGAAGAGACCTCTGCGGCGGGAGGAAGGTTGTTCATTAATGTTGTCACAAACTCGTCCAGCTGCCGAGGCAATCCTTCAACCTCGACGACGACGCCTTCAGTAGTGTTGCAAACGAAGCCGGCAAGATCATGTTCTCTTGCTATTTTGTAAATTGCAGGACGAAATCCCACCCCCTGGACAATTCCGGTGAAAAAGAGTCGGATCCTCCTTCTTTCCTGGTTCATGGCGTTCGAAAAGACTCTATTTGATCGGAAAGCCAGCTGTACCATGCTTCCAGTCCCTCCCCGTTTTTGCAGGATAATTCAAAAATCTTCAGGTTGGGGTTTATAGCAAGGGCTGTTCGTTTTGCTCTCTCCAGGTCGAAATCCACGTAAGGCATAAGGTCCATCTTATTGATGATCATAACGGCCGATTCCTGGAACATCAGCGGGTATTTGGCGGGCTTGTCGGCGCCTTCAGGCGTGCTAAGAATCATTACCTTGGCGTTTTCTCCGATTTTGAACTCTGCAGGACAGACTAGATTTCCTACATTTTCCGCTATAAGAAGATCGATTCCTTCCAGTTCAAGAGAAGGAAGAGCTTCGCGAATCATGTTGCCGTCAATGTGACAGGCACCGCCGGTATTGATCTGGACGGCGGGTATTCCCAGAGCGGATATGCGATCGGCGTCCTGGGTGTCCTGAATATCGCCTTCGATTACGGCGATCCGGTAGCGGTCCTTGAGTGCCGAAATAGTCTTTTCCACTAGTGACGTCTTTCCTGCACCAGGCGAACTCATGAGATTGATGACAAAAATTTTCTGTTTGTCGAAGAGCGTCCTGTTATCTTGGGCAATACGTTCATTGGCATCGAGGACGTTTTTGACAACGGCTACCTTCATTGGTTATCCCTCCGCATCTTTAGAAATATCTTCATTTTTACCCGT
>MVQR01000425.1 GCA_002067815.1 Syntrophus sp. PtaB.Bin001
ATGATAAGAAGGAACAGGGCGCCCAGGGCTGTTGCCGGGGTGGGAATCCCATGGATCTTTTCCGTGGAAAACATAACCAGCGTGAGGACCAGGACAAGCAGAGTAATAAGCTCATCCTTCGACATGGGCCCCAGTTTTTTGTATTCTTCCTTGAACATGTCGGACGAAAAGCAGATGGCTTCTTTCGGTTTGGCAATGAGAAAGGCCAGGACAACGTACACAATGGTAATCACAAACCAGGGTAGGGCCAAAATTCGGAACCAGTCGTCAAAATTGCACATGGCTTTAATTTCGGGGGGGAAAAATCCCTGCATGACCGGTCCGAACAGACATCCGGTCAACCAGCCGGTACCAGGCATGACGGCCATGCCCCACGCCAGGAGGCAGATATAGGCTGACCCCTTGGAGCGGAATTCCAGCTTGCAGGCTTCCACAATCCCGATGGCAATCGGGACGACAATGGCCACCCGCACGGTAATTGAAGGCGTCAAGGCCGAAAGGGCCACGCCGATCACCAGCCAGCTTATCGCCAACCCCATCCAGCTCGCCGGGAAGGCTTTCAATACCAAATAGGCTACGCGTTTGCCCAGACCTGTTTTCTGTAGAACAAAACCGAAAAACAGTGCTGGGATCAAGGTCCAGACGGCGGACGAAGTAAAACCGCCCATGACGGCCCCATAAATTTGCTGCGGTGACTTAAAGGGTACTTTGCCCGGAAACACCAGGCCGGCTTTAAAAACAAAAAAGAGTGCCAGGGTAATGCCAAGGATGACGGTAACCCCTGACATAAAAGGCAACATGCCGGGACGGAAGATCCACATCCCCAAGGCAACGATAACGGTGCCCATGACATAATGTCCCAAGGGCGATAATCCTGGGGCAAACGGCTGCACTATAGCGATCAAAATGCCAAGTACCGCAATTAATATAAGTCCTAACATCTTACGATCTTGCAACATACTCTCCTCCTTTTTGTAGTAACAAGAATTTAACATGAACACTGCAAAATGCTGTCACCGATCACCTCCTTCCATAATGAATAAACCAGAGCCTGGAGCTTATCGTTCAACTTTCACTGTACAGAAACTGGACATCGATCCCAAAGACCGGAAGATCTTAATGCCTGGGGAGGGATAAATTTCTTCCGGTACGATGAAAGGAAATTATCCGGCGTCTTCAACGGGGGGCACATTTTTCAGGAACCGTTGAAGATTCCGGAAGAATGATGCCCAATAGACATACTTGGATGCTCCAAGCTCTAGTCGGTTTTAAAGAGCAGCAGCTCAGGTTGCTGGCAGCTCTACTAATCGCAAGTCAAACACTGATTCTTTTTTATCAGTTTACGGGACTTATACAACAAATAAGCATATCTGTCAAAGGAAAAAAGTATGCAGTATGACTCAAGAAAGTGGTTTATGAACGTATACTGGCCAGATAATGTTATAGCCGGTAGCTCATGGAACTCCGGCATATCAGATATTTCGTTGCAGCAGCGGAAGAACTCAACATCAGTCGCGCTTCGCGTCGTCTGAATGTCTCTCAGCCGGCAGTGAGCCGTCTTATCCATGACCTGGAAGAAGAACTGGCTACTGATCTGTTTGTCCGTGAACGATTTGGCCTTTGCTTGACTGCCGCCGGTGAAAAGTTTCTGGAATATGCTCATCAAATCATCGAGCTGCACAATGAAGCAGTCCGAGCCGTAGGAAATACCCCCGGTAGTGGCAACATCCTCAATATCGGTTTTGTAGCTTTTCCTATCAGTTCGTGTCTGGGAGCGGCACTGCGAAGATTCAGAGAGATGAATCCCCGAATGGCCGTCAAAGTCCATGAGCTTTCTCCTGCCGACCAGGTCACGGCACTTCGTAAGAAGCAGATCGATATCGCCCTCTTTGACAATCATGGTGGCGTAGTCCTTGATGAATTTGAAAAGACTGTCCTTTTCGAAGTCCATTTGATAGCAGTTATTCCGGAAACTCATTTTCTGGCTGGGCGAAAACAGATCAGCCTGAAGGAACTGTCAAAGGATGAATTCATAGGTTACCGCGAGGATAGCTATCCAAGAAGGAATCAAGCGATTATCAGCGCCTGCTTGGCTGCCGGATTCAAACCTGATATGCATTATCATGCCGGCAGCGTGGTTGAAGTGCTGGCCATGATTGGTTCCGGAGCCGGCGTGTCCCTT
>MVQR01000426.1 GCA_002067815.1 Syntrophus sp. PtaB.Bin001
CGACAGCGGAATTTCCTTTAAAAAAGAAACGCCGAAGTCCATGAAATGACTTGGCGTTTCTTAATACAGGTGCGATCGATCTTCAGCAGATTATTGACCTTGCCCTTGGGCCTGTGTCTGCGGAGCGATCTTGATTTCCACCCTCCGGTTCTTTTGACGTCCCGCTTCGGTGTCATTGGTGGCGACAGGCAGCGTTTTCCCGTAACCGATGACCTCGATGCGGTTTTCCGCGACACCGCGCTGAACCAGCAGTGTTTTTACGGCATTGGCCCGCTGTTGGGAAAGATTCATGTTGTATTCGTCGGAACCTCGGCTGTCAGTATGGCCTTCCACCCTGATGAGGGTACTCGGATACTGGGTAAGAACGCCTGCGACCCGGTCGATTTCCGAATAAAGCCCCGGTCTTACCACCGCCGAGTTGGTGTCAAACGTCACATCGCCTTTGAAGGTGACGGCCAGCAGGTTTCCTTCTCTGGTAACTGCTGCCGCTTCCGAGGTTGCCAGGGCATTGCGCATATCCCTTTCCTGGTTGTCCATCATGCGTCCGACCGCCGCTCCGCCCAGTCCGCCCACGGCGGCTCCGATTGCCGCACCTATCAGGGTTCCCTTAGTGCTGTGGCCGATAACCTGACCGATCACCGCACCGGCCGCCGCACCGCCTGCCGCCCCGTAAACGCCGCCCTTGGTTGTTTTCGATTGAGTCTCCCACGCCGCACAACCTGCCAGAATCAAAACCATGCAGAGAAAAATAGAAATATTTTTTTTGTTCATTTTTTTCTCCCCCCTGTAAAAGTTTTTCTTACGTTATTGTTGTCCAAAATTAAGATTGTCTTTTATACTGTTCAAATACTTTGCATCTCGGGTTTCATTTCCCGATCTGCCCTTTTGGCGGTTGAAATCTCTGGAAAGGCCGTGATCTTCTTTAAGGGATGTTCAACAAGTATAAACAGAGGTGTCAATAGAGTCAATAAGGTGATATCCGTAGGCCTTTTGCAGTCATACCTTAAGTCTTTAGAGATCGGGCGGGAATCCGCAGCCGGGCAAGAATGATGAATTGGTTTTTCCTGACGGTAGTCTGTTTTTTCCTTTACGGCATTCAGCGGTTCCTTTACAAGGTATCGGCACATCGGAACTGCAACACCGCCTGGACGACCTTGTCCTTCATGGGGACGGTAGCCCTTTTGAGCGCCGTTCTCTGGTTTGCCTCCGCTGAAGCGCTGAAAAATCCCCTTTGGCTCCTGGTTCTTGCGGGAGTCAACAGCCTGACTTTTTTTACCGATACTGTCGTAACCATCGAAGCACTCCGCTATCTGCCCTCGACGATCGTCTATTCGCTGACGAGACTGAATACCGTCTTGGTGGTTATCTTCTCCGTAGTTTATTTCAAGGATTCCCTGAACGGTTATCAAGCCGCCGGCATCGTTCTCGCCATCGCCGTCATTCTAACTCTGACAAGGTTCTCCGAGGAGGAAAAGCAGCATAACCGGCATCTCCGCAAGGGGCTTGTTCTGATCGGAATTGCCGTCCTGTCGGGGACCGTGGCGGCTGTTTCCAGTAAATTCGCCGCCTTGTACACAAATCAGCTGGCGTTCATCGCCCTTACCTATGCGCTCAGCATGGTGTTTTCCTTCGGCTTTCGTAAGCCCTTCGAGAAGAGCGGAGCCAGCCGCCGCTATGGAGAAGCCCTGCTGATCGGTTTTTTTATCGGACTGTTCAATTTTGCAGCCTTTTTCGCCCTGCTTATGGCCATGGAAACGGGCCCACTGTCCATTATCATTCCCGTGGTGGGCATGAACTTTGTCCTTGCCAATATCCTGGCCGCCGTCGTTTATCGGGAAAAATTGACCTTACTGAAAACGGCGGGAATTCTGCTGACGGTTATATCGCTGCTGCTGATGAAACTGGGACAGTCCTGATTTGACATTTCCTTCCTCTCTTCCTTAGAAGAATTGTTTGGCTGAGACTTTTCGCAAACATAGTAGTTTTTTCAAATGACAAAGTTTGACATTTTATGCTATTCAAGTAAAGAAAAAGGGGAAAATATAATTATGAATATTTCACTTACACCACAGCTTGAAGAGCTGGTTAAAGCAAAAGTCGCCAGCGGGCTTTATGGATCTGCCAGTGAAGTCTTGCGCGAGGCACTGCGCCTTCTTGAAGAGCGTGACCGTTTAAACGCT
>MVQR01000427.1 GCA_002067815.1 Syntrophus sp. PtaB.Bin001
GGTCCAGACGATGAACTTGGTGAGGTTGTCGAACGTCCCGCGGCCCTCCTCCACGGCGGCCTCGATGGAGGCGAAATTATCGTCCGTAAGAACCATATCCGCAGCTTCCTTGGCGACATCGGTGCCGGTTATGCCCATGGCGATGCCGATATCGGCCCGCTTCAGGGCGGGCGCGTCGTTGACCCCGTCGCCGGTCATGGCCACGATGTGGCCGCGGGCCTGCAGGGCTTCCACAAGGCGCAGTTTCTGCTCGGGCGCCACCCGGGCGTACACGCAGACTTCATCCACAGTATCAAGCAGTTCCTTGTCGCTCATTTCGACCAGTTTCCGGCCGGAAATCACCCGATCCGCATTCCTAAGGCCGATCCGACGGGCAATGGCCGAGGCGGTAAGGGCATGGTCTCCGGTAATCATCTTGACGTGGATTCCGGCGCTGTGACAATTTCTGACAGCTTCCACCGCTTCAGCCCGGGGCGGGTCGATCATACCCTGCAATCCCAGAAAGGTCATGCCCGTCGCCAAATCCTCGTGGGAAATCTTCCGTTTCTCCTCCGGAAGCTCCATCCGGGCGAAGGCCAGTACGCGCAAACCCCTGGCGGCCATTGTATCTACGGCCTTCAGAATACCGCCGGAATCCAGTTCCAACGGCTTCCCTTCAGGCGAAACAGCCAGAATGCATCTCTCCAGAATGGATTCCACCGAACCTTTTGCGTATAGGACATGATGTCCTTCAGGAGCTGCATGAAGCGTGGCCATGTACTGGTGCTGCGATTCGAAAGGGATAGTATCCAGTCGCGGGTACTTTACGGAAACTTCCCGGTCAAAGAGCCCGCCTTTGGCGGCTGCAGCCAGCAAAGCACCTTCGGTGGGATCGCCCTGAACTGTCCAGCGATCCTCTTTTTCCACGATCAGGCTGTCGTTGCACAGCAGGCCGCAACGGAGACATTCAGTTAAAGCAACGGGAAGATCGCGAAGGGCCGCGCCGTCAGACGTAAGGATTTCGCCCTCCGGGGCATAACCGCCGCCGGTGACTGTGAATAATTCATAACCGGCTAGAATTTCCTGTACGGTCATCTGGTTTTCCGTAAGGGTCCCCGTCTTATCCGAACAAATCACCGTGGTGCTGCCCAGTGTCTCTACCGCGGGAAGCTTTCGGATAATGGCCCGTTTGCGCGCCATCCTGGCAACGCCGATGGCCAGCGTAATGGTCATGGCGGCGGGCAATCCCTCGGGAATCGCGCCCACGGCCAGGGCAACTGATGCCATGAACATTTCAAAGGCGCTTTGGCCGCGCAGAAGCCCTACTCCGAATGTGACGGCCGCCAGACACAGAATGACATAGAGCATAATCTTGCTGAACTGGGCGATCTTCCGGAGCAGGGGGGTCTCCAGTTCCTCGGTGGAGGCGATGAGTTCGGATATCCGCCCCACCTCCGTAGCGTCACCAATGGCCACCACGATACCTACAGCCTGGCCGTAGGTAACCAGGGACGAACCATAGGCCATGTTCTTCCTGTCCGCCAGGATCGTATCGTGGGGCAGGGGCTTGTCATTCTTCTGGACGGCCACGGACTCTCCGGTGAGCGCCGATTCGTCGACCTGCAGGTCGCGGGCCGCAATCAGGCGCATATCGGCAGGGACCTTGTCCCCGGATTGCAGCAGGACGATGTCGCCAGGCACCACCTCGGCCGACGAAATCCGCTTCTTCTCGCCGGAACGGAGGACCGTAGCCTCCGTGACCATGGTCCGGGCAAGGGCCTCCATCGCCTTTACGGCTTTGGACTCCTGAAGGAAACCGATTGCGGCATTGACGAGCACGACCCCGAAGATCACCCCGGCATCCACCCATTCCTGAAGGAGAAGGGTGATCAGGGCGGCGGCAAGGAGAATGTACACAAGGGGTTGGTGGAATTGGAGGAGAAACCGAAGAAGCGGGCCTTTGCCCTTCTTCGTCGTCAGGACATTGAAACCGAATTGCTCGCGCCGGTGCTGGACCTCGAAGATGTCCAGACCAAGCTCCCGATCGCCGTCCAACAGATCGACGACTTCTTCAGCCGGGAGATAGTGCCAGTGCCGCCCAATTATGTTGTCCATGGTTTCACACTCCTTCCGGTAGTGGAATATGCGGAAAACAGAAGGATTTTTTCCTTAAAATACTGTATATCCTAAAGTGG
>MVQR01000428.1 GCA_002067815.1 Syntrophus sp. PtaB.Bin001
TCGAGCCGGGGGTGTATATACCCGGAGAGTGGGGTATACGAATAGAAGATACAGTACTTGTGTTGAAAGATGGGTTTGAAATCCTTACAAAAATGCCAAAAGATTTAATTATCTTATAAATTAAAAAACAGGATGCCAATTTATGAAAATATTTCCAGATGATCTTCTATACAGTCGTGAACACATATGGGTTGCGGTTGACGGCAATATGGCTACTCTGGGCATTACGGATTATGCCCAAGAAAAACTCGGAGAAGTGGATGAAGTAGATTTGCCTAAAATGGATACCTATGTAGAAAGAGACGAACCTTTTGGAACGATCGAATCTGCAAATGATGTATTTGAACTTGTTTCACCCTTGTCTGGAGAAATCGTGAATGTCAATGAAGATATTGTTGACGATGTGACAATTTTGAATAGTGATCCGTATGATACTGGGTGGATTGTGGTGATTGAAATGAAAGACCCGGAGGAGCTGGATGACCTTTTGGAAATTAGAGGCTATCAAGATTATATTGCTCAAGAAGATGAATAATTTTCTTATGATATTTTAAGAAAGGCGTTATTTTTAGGTTGCAATTTTAGGTAATATCGCGTATAGGGGAAAATCCATTTGTTGCCGGATACTTTATACAGATAGGCCTTTCATAAAGTTGTTTTCAAAAAATATTATTGAGGTATTTTTGATATTATTAGATAAAGGCAGGATTGCCCAGTAAGGAGTGTGGTAAAAAAATATTGGTAAAACAAAGGGTGGTAAACGGCGTGATATCCTCATGATTGGCCGTGCTGCCCTTTTTTTATATAACAAAGGGAAAATTGGATGAAGACATCTGACCCGGTAAAATGTTTTAACGAATTTGGAAGGATAACGTGTTTTGTAAATGTCTTTGATACATTATTCATGTAAGTATATCAAGTCAGATTCAGTCCACCGAAAATCGAGGCCCGCGAAGGATGCGGTGGCGTCCCTTCTATTTCCCTTTTAAGATTAGGTTAAAAGTCTAGTCGTTCATTTATTTTGCAGTATCACATTAATTTAAATTATTTCAGGGGACTTGTTTGAGAAGTAGTTGGTGCTGTTTCAATTTGAAAAATTTACAAATAATATAAATAAAGAAGGAGGTATAACTTGGAAGTCAAAGTGTTTGATAATGACGTGGAAAAGGCCTTGAAAATTCTGAAAAATAAACTTTCCAAAAGCGGACTGTTTAAGGAATTGAAGGTTCGCAGAGCCTATGAGAAACCATCAGTAAAACGCAAGAGAAAAGCCATAGAAGCACGTCGTCGGTTTGCCAAGGTTCAGAGACGTAGAGGTGCATAAAGAGATTCTCTAGCATTGATATTCAATGTTTTGAACCATTTTTAATGGGGGCAGAGAGTGTTTTTCTTTGGGAAGGAAGACGGAATATAACTGAGTGACTCAGGATTCCATTCCAACTTTACCATGTTTACCGAATGAGCAGTTATATAAATTGATGCGATAAGGAACGTGTTTTATATATCGGTTTGGAGTTTGCGCTGATGGTAGAGAAACAATATCTTGTGGATGCTCTTTCGATTGAGGAATCTTGGCGAATATTCCGCATAATGGCCGAGTTTGTAGAAAGTATAGAAGAACTTTCCGCATTAGGGAATGCTGTAAGTATTTTTGGCTCCGCACGAGTGAAACCGGACGATCTCTACTATCAAAAAGCTGAATCTTTGGCAAAATGTTTGGCGGAGAAAGGCTTCAGCGTGATTACCGGCGGTGGTCCCGGCATAATGGAGGCGGCAAATAAGGGAGCCGCTGCAGGTGGTGGAAAATCCGTGGGAATGAATATCCGTCTTCCCTTCGAGCAAAAGCCGAACCCCTACGCGAATGTCAGTATAGATTATAAATATTTTTTCATCCGCAAGGTGATGTTCGTGAAATACGCCGTGGCCTATGTCATCTTTCCCGGCGGTTATGGAACCTTGGACGAACTCTTTGAGGCTCTGACTCTCATTCAGACAAAGCGCATCAAGAGTTTTCCCGTGGTTCTGATGGGGAATGATTACTGGAAGGGGTTGCTTCAGTGGCTGCGCGGTACAATGTTGAAAGACAATAAAATCCTGCCTGAAGATTTTGATCTCATTAAGATTATTGATGATCCTGATGAGGTTGTCAGAT
>MVQR01000429.1 GCA_002067815.1 Syntrophus sp. PtaB.Bin001
GGACGGGGGAAAAGATACAGAGGAAGAACCCTTTAATCAAGTGCTATAATTCGCTCAGTCTACAGCCGGGTAGACAGGCGATGAAAAAAATCCCCCCGAGCCGGAAGGATCGTAGAGAGAATAATTTTCTATTGTTTTAACTGAACTCTTGTTCCAATTCTATATCAAAGGGCTAGTTTATTGGCTGTGTTATCAACTCCTCGACATACGCTATAGTATGCCTGCGTCGCCTTTGTCGTGCCGTTTTCTGACATCTTTGATCTGGAATCGAAATTATTCGTTTGGTGAACTGGAAAATCAGGAAGCAATCGAATCCAGCAACTCGTGGATCGACATTACGGGAAAAACTTTCACATTAGAGCGGGTCTGCTTTTCCATCCCACCGTAAATCAACCCTCCGCCATAAGGCCATTCCGGGATCACACGGGCAAAGGATTTCAATCCCCGAAAGGAATCAGCCGAAACAGTCTCCCCGGCCTTGATCTCAAGAGGAAATATATCCGGACCGACCTCGATAATCAGATCCACCTCATGGCCGCCGGTGTCGCGATAAAAGCTCAGATTGCTTTGCAGCCCTTTGTTGAATCTGAATTTAAGGGCTTCAATAACTACAAGATTTTCGAACAGGTTGCCCCGCAGTGGATCACGGCTCACGTGATTTTCTTTCTGCAAACCCAGAAGATAGCAGGCCAGGCCTACGTCATAAAAATAAAGCTTGGGCGAACGGATCAACCGCTTCGAAATGTTCCGGAACCAGGGCGGCAGAAGAAAGATCACATAACCCGCTTCGAGCAGAGAAAGCCAGGAACGCACGGTGGTATGAGACACGCCTGCATCATTGCCCAGACTCTGGAGATTCAGAACCTGGCCAACCCTGCCGGCACATAGCTTCAGGAATCTTTCGAAAAGGCTCAGGTCCTTGATGGCGGCAAGCTGGCGAATATCGCGCTCGACATAGGTAACAATATAGTCCCCCAGGGCCTGTGTCGGATTCAGCCCCTGATCGTAGATCCGGGGATAAAACCCGTTAAGCAGCAACCGGTCAATCGGCATCCGACCGTACTTCCCCTGCAATTCAATAATGCTAAGAGGAAGCAGTTTCAGGAGGGCTGTCCGGCCGGCAAGCGACTGACTGATCGTGCTCATTACCTCAAATTGTTGACTACCCGTTAAAATGAACTGGCCGGGATGCTTCCGTTCATCAACCAGGACCTGAATGTAGGAAAGCAGTTCCGGTGTCCGTTGAATTTCATCGAGAATCACACCTTTCGAATAGGGCGATAAAAAACCCTTCGGGTCTTCGAGGGCGAACTGGCGCTGATCCGGACTTTCCAGATTGACATAGGGCATATCGGGAAAGACTTTGCGACACAGGGTGGTTTTCCCACTCTGACGCGGGCCGGTAATCGTTACGACAGGGTAACTGTCCGCAAGATCCCGCAAAATTGGTTCTATAGTTCGATTAATCATAGGGGTAACGATAGCCGCAATTCATGCAATTTGCAAGTTGTAGTTTCAAATTACATAAAATTCCCTTTTTCATTTGTAACGTTGACTACCTGCAGACAGCCATAAAAAAAATCCCCCCGAGCCGGAAGGATCGAAGGGATAAGGGAGAGCGAAGCTGTTGTTCAAGTATTAATCGGACCGGCCTAGCCTTTTCGACGGCTGGAAGCCCGGGGCGACATATGATAGGAAGGCCTCTTTTTGGCCGGTGTTGAACTCAGAAACCTTGCCGGAAATTCGCGCCTCTCGGGCATCAGAGAACGTCCTGTTCCACCGGTGCTGCCTGCCGGGGCCGGCAACGTGTAATCAAAGTCCTCCAAGGTGCGCCGTTCGATTCTCTTTCCCAGGACATATTCGATGTTTCCTACCAGCCCCTTTTCCTGAGGGGTTACGAAGGAAAAGGCGTCCCCTTCCCTTGCCGCTCTGCCCGTACGACCGATCCGGTGCGTGTAGGCCTCGACGGTGTCGGGCATGTCGTAATTGATCACATGGGAGATCCCGGTTACGTCAATTCCCCGGGCTGCAATGTCCGTGGCGATGAGAATCCGGTATTTTCCGTCCCGGAAACCACTGAGGGCCGCCTGGCGTTTGCTCTGCGAAAGATCTCCCTGCAGGGAAGTCACGGGAAAACCGGCTGTT
>MVQR01000430.1 GCA_002067815.1 Syntrophus sp. PtaB.Bin001
GGTTGCCTTGAAAATCATCCATCGTTATCTTTTCAAAGAAATCATACAACCTTTCGGGATTGTTCTCTTTGTTCTAACATTCGTCCTTTTGATGGGCAAGATCCTGCAACTGATGGATCTAATGATCAACAAGGGTGTAAATTTTATTGATATTGCCCAACTCATTCTTTTTCTCCTACCCTCTTTCTTGGTATTTACTATTCCAATTTCCCTTCTCATTTCTATTCTGATTGCCTTGGGAAGATTATCCAGCGATAATGAGATTGCAATTTTTAAAGCTTCCGGACTCAGTCTCTATAGAATTACCCCCCCTGTTATTTTTATAGCATTTATAGCATTTTTTTTAACTTCCCTGACCACACTTTTTCTTGTCCCAAGAAGCAATACGGCTACTAAATCTCTTTTATTCAGTATTGCGAAGAATAAAGCCAGCATAGGCATTAAAGAAAAAGTTTTCAATGCCGACTTCAAGGGTGTTCTCATCTATGCTGATAAAGTTCCATCCGACGGACAATTTATGGAAGGAGTTCTTGTTTCAGACCAACGAGCAAGTGATGAACCAGGAACAATAATTGCGAAAAAAGCTTTTCTCATTTCTGATCCTGAATCAATGGCAGTCACTCTTCGCCTTGAAAACGGCAGCACATATCTCGTCAGTTCAAATTTAAAAAATTTCCGAAAAATGGATTTTAAATATTATGATATTAATCTTGACATTCAATCTTCCCTTAGCAAATCACAAAAGATACGTTCTAAGTCTATAAAGGAAATGACACCTAAAGAATTGATTAAAATAATTAAAAACGGCAACATAGGTGATAAAATCTATCGGGAATCGGCCAATGAGTTATATAAGAAATTTTCAATTCCTTTTTCCTGCCTTGTGTTTAGCATTTTGGCCATTCCTCTTGGCATTAAAACTCAACAACGTTCCGTAAAGTCAAGAGGATTCACCGTGGGACTTCTTACTGTTCTTCTTTATTACCTATTACAAGTCGGCTGCGACGGAATGGTTACTGCCGGAAAGTTACCTCCTCTTTTGGGTGCATGGATTCCAAACATACTTTTCGTCTTTGCCGGTTTTTTCCTGTACTTTTCGGCAGCCCTTGAACGATCGTTGAAATTTACATTTCTAACAAATTTTATTAAGAGACAAGAGAAATGAGTATCCTTGATCGTTATATCTCCAAGGAATTTCTGAGATTTTTTCTCCTTATCATTCTTACGTTTCTCTCACTTTTTCTAATTATCGATTTTTTTGAAAAACTCGGCATGCTTATCAGGAAAAGTGCTTCTTTTGAACAGATTGTAAGCTATTTTCTTTTTCGAATACCCTGGATGTTATCTTTAATATTGCCGGCAGCTGTTCTTTTAGCAACTTTGTTGACATTTGGTTCTCTTTCAAAAAACAGCGAAATTGTCGCCATGCGAGCTAATGGAATCAGTCTATACCGTTCGTCAATCCCTATTTTAATCATTTCTTTTTTGATTTCCTTGTTCACATTTGTATTCAGCGAACTTATCACACCGTATACGAACGCAAAATCCGAACACATCATGAAGGTTGACATCCAGAAGAAAGAAATTCAGGGAATTTTCAAACAGGAACAACTTTGGTATCGCGGAGACAAAGGAATTTACAGTTTTAAGCTTTACGACCCGGAACGCAACACTATTCAGGGAATCACCCTAAATTATCTTGACCGAAAAATGCAATTAGTCATGCGCGTTGACGCCGAGCGAGCCGCATGGGAAAAGAATCATTGGATGTTCTACAATCTTCTGATTGTTAAATTTGACTCAGCTGGTTTTCCTCTGATGGAACGTTATTCCCAAAAAGTACTGGATATTCCCGAAACGCCAAACGATTTTAAAGTGATTCAAAAGGATTCCGAACAAATGGGATACTTCGAGTTGAGAAAATATGTTCTTAAAATTAATTCGGAAGGCTACGATGCGACTCGTTATCTTACAGATCTTCACGGTAAAATTGCATTTCCTTTTGTCTGTATAATTCTCGCAATAATCGGCATGTCTTTTTCACTAAAAACTGAAAGGAGTGGCGGCCTGGCTGGAAGCATCTTCGCCGGTTTGATTATCGGATTTTCTTATTGGATTATTTTCGCTTTTGCAATGTC
>MVQR01000431.1 GCA_002067815.1 Syntrophus sp. PtaB.Bin001
GGAAAATCATGCTCCCGGCAGAAGCATTGCAAATGCTCAAACAACTCTGCTTCGCGGTTCTGATGAAAAAGGGCTTCTTGGTCGGCTTCGGAAAGATAAATCCTTGCGCCGCTGATTTCTTTCAAACAGCCGGCCAAACCGCAATGATCGGCATGATAGTGAGTCAGGAAGATCTTGTCTATGTCGGCAAGGGATCTGCCGACCTGCCGCAGATCTTCTTCCAGTGTGGAAAATCCTTCCGGTATATTCAGGTCCGTGTCAAACAGTGTAACCTTTTTTCCCCTTACAAGTGCGAAAGATTGAATATGGTCCAGCCGGAAGGGCATGGGAAGCGTGATCCTGTAAAATCCTTCAGCAATTTCTTGGATCAATAACGGAAAACCTCCATGAGGAAAGTTACAGAAGTCTGATTCGTGCAAAATATACAAACGCTGATTTCATCACCGGTTCTTAGTTAAAAACTGATTTTCCCAGTGCATTCTGTAATCGTTATCGTGTCGACAAACGTAAACAGACAAAGACCTATAAAGAGGATCGGAAAAATAGGCAATAGTTTTTTGACTTCGCTTTTATTAAGATAGATCTAATTTCACTTGATTTTCCTGAGGAATCGGGGGATTATTTTTATAATTACAGATTTTTCTATGCCTTTATTAAAAGGTTTTCCGATCGATTTCCTTACACGCTGAAGGAAAAGTCATCTATTAAAATAAGAACTGCTGCCCAAAATAATTTTTCAACGGAATTTTAGGGAAAAAGGGATGTTTGGAAACCGCATTACGCTTTTCAAGCTATTGGGTTTTGAAGTACGAATCGATGCCAGTTGGCTGCTTCTGGCCTTACTGGTAACCTGGTCGCTGGCGAAAGGGATTTTCCCGACTTCCTATAAGGGATCATCAGAAATCACTTATTGGGCTATGGGCGCAATCGGGGCTTTGGGATTATTCGCCTCAATCATCTTTCATGAACTTTGCCATTCCCTGATAGCCGCCAAATATGGGATCCCCATGAAAGGAATCACGCTGTTCATTTTTGGGGGTGTTGCGGAGATGGACGATGAACCGCCCAGTGCCAAAGCGGAATTTCTAATGGCTGTCGCAGGTCCCTTTTCCAGTATGATTCTCGGTATGACGTTTAACGGGCTAGCTTACGCAGGAAGAAGCCTAGGATGGCCTGGAACGATTTCGGCAGTGACATCTTACCTGGGATGGATCAATCTGATGCTCGCCGTCTTCAATCTGTTGCCGGCCTTTCCTCTGGATGGCGGCCGTGTTCTAAGATCTTTGTTATGGGGTTGGAAGGGCAATCTCCGCTGGGCGACGCGCATTTCCTCCTGGATAGGTTCTTCTTTCGGCATTTTGCTGATTATTCTCGGCATCTTCAGTATATTTCAAGGCAACTTCATCGGTGGATTATGGTGGATGATGATCGGTTTTTTCCTTCGGAATGCCGCCCAAATGTCCTACACGCAGGTTCTGACGCGAAAGGTCCTCGAGGGGGAAACTGTCCGCCGTTTTATGGTATCCAGGCCCATTACCGTATCCCGGGCGTTGACGCTGGAAGAATTTATCAATGATTATGTATATCGGTACCATTTCAAGATGTTTCCCGTTGTTTCCTTTGACCGTCTCGTTGGGTTCATTACCATTCGCCAGGTGGCGGAGATACCTAAAGATGAATGGAAAGAACGGACGGTGGGTGAAATCGCTAAGCCGTGTACAGCTGATGTTACAATCGGACCTGATGAGGATGCGGTTCATGCATTGGCAATCATGAGCCGGACGGCAAACAGTCGTCTTCTCGTCGTTGATGGCGAACGTCTGGTAGGAATTATCACCCTCAAAGACATGCTGCAATTTCTTTCGCTTAAGCTGGAGCTTGGTGACTGGAAGGCGTAGTAGCTCGGCGCTTTCTTTAATAATAAAGAACCGGCCTGTAACAAAAATAACCCGTCTTTCAGTTTAAAACATATTTCAGAAGGCGTTTGTCCATAAGCTATACCAAGATATTCAATAGTTATCAGGAGGATTATCATGGATAATAAGGAATTGATCAATATGTTGAATCGGGATTTTGCAGATGAACACGCCGCGATCATCCGTTATCTGGTCCACGCCTATCAGGAGGGAGAG
>MVQR01000432.1 GCA_002067815.1 Syntrophus sp. PtaB.Bin001
ATGGGGCGCCTGATTCCTCTCTTCCGGTGTGGGTTTTGCCGTTCCGATATCCATGTAGCGATAAACCTGCATGGAATCGGCGCTGATTATTTCCCCGTTCAGCTGTTTTGCCAGGGCAATCGCCACACTCGTCTTGCCCACTGCGGTGGGACCAACAATTACAATGAGGCGGGGTTTGTCTGTCTTGCCGATCATTTCCAAATAAACTATCTACGTCTAAACAACCGTTCGATGTCCTTCAGGAGATATGAGATGTAAACAGGTCTTCCGTGAGGACAAGTGGCGGCGAAGGGTGTGGCGTCCAGGTCACGGCACAATTGCGCCACCTCGTCCCGAGTCAGTCGCTGCCCCGCCTTGACCGCTCCCCGGCAGGCCAGGAACGCATAGATTTTATCGCCTCTTTCCTGAAGAGAAAGGCCTCCTTCTCTGTCGGAAAATTCCTGGAGCAGATCCATCACGAGCCCCCCCGGTTCAAGATTTGCCAGCAGGGCCGGCAGGGCCTTGATGACAACGGATTCACCGCCGAAAGGCTCCGCATCGATCCCGACGGATTCCAGAAAAGGCATTATGACGGTAAAACGCTCAAAATCCGGTTTTGACAGGCTCAATACCTCGGGCAGGAGCAGCGTTTGAACTGCTGCCTTTCCCTTGCCCGCTCCCTCCTTTATCTTCTCAAAGAGGACCCTTTCGTGAGCGGCATGCTGATCAACGAGGATCATCCCCTCGGATGTCGGGAAAATCAGATAAGTTTCCCACAAGGAGCCGAGATATTCCAGTTTGGAAAAAACCGGGCGGGATGAGCTCCGATACGTAGGAGGCGGCAGGGGAAACAGACTGGGCGTAACCGATTCAGCTTCACCTGTTTTCTCCGGGATTCGTCCAAGAGGGAGAGTTTTTTTATACTCCGAAACAGCCTGCGGCGGTGTCCCATACATCAGCTTCCGGCTTCCCGACGCCAGGGAGTAACGCTTCAGCGCCTCGGAAACGCGGGATTCATAATCATCTTTGGGAACACAACCAGATTCAGAACCAACCGGAATGGAAGGAAGCGGGACAGAATATTGCTGTCCCAAGCCGCGCAGCATCCGGGACAGAGCCTCTACAATCGTTTCATAAACGGCCCGGGGCCGCCGGAAACGTACTTCCAGCTTTGCGGGATGGACATTGACGTCAACATCGGCCGGTTCCGGATCTACGAAAAGAACAACCGCCGGATAACGGCGAGGCTCGATAATCCGCCGGTATGCCGTCATTATCGCATGATTCAGGAGATAATCCTTGACAAACCGCCTGTTGACAAAACCATACATCTGCCGCGTCGTCGCACAGGTAAAATCGGGGCGGGAGGCAAAGCCATAGACCCGCAGGCCTTCGCTGCCACCTTCAATCGGCTGCATGCGGTCGGCTTCAGTATTACCGAGGACAAGTGCAATCCGCTCGGACAGGCGTGATGTTGCCGGATAGGAGATCAATTCACGTCCCCTGGCAAGAACACGGATTTTGACATCAGGATTTGCCAGGGCCAGCCGCACAATGACATCCAGGCAGTAGGCCCGCTCCGTCGCTTCCGCCTTGAGAAATTTCTTTCGCACGGGAACGGAATCAAAGATCCGGTTGACAATGATTGTCGTCCCGACCGGACAGCCTGCTTCCATTATCTCGCAAATCTTCCCCGCCTCGACGATGATCCGCACTCCGGCAAGAACCTCGGGGGTACGGGTGACCAGTTCCGTCCGCGATACGGAAGCAATGCTCGCCAGGGCTTCCCCGCGGAAGCCGAAGGAGCGTACCCGGTAAAGATCTTCGAATTCAGAGATTTTGCTGGTAGCATGGCGGGCAAAGGCAAGAGAAACGTCCTCGCCATCAATACCACTTCCGTTGTCGGTAACCCTGATCAGCCCGCAGCCGCCCCGCTCCAATTCAACAGTTATCTCCGTTGCTCCGGCATCCAAGGCGTTTTCTACAAGCTCCTTGACAATGGAAGACGGCCTTTCCACAACCTCGCCCGCGGCGATTCTGTGGGTCAGTGTTTCCGGAAGAAGATGTATTCTACGACTCAATGGGCAGGCTCCGGCCGAAGAAAGCAAAAAAAGACGGCAACCAAACTGAATCGGCAGCCGGCTGCGACAATC
>MVQR01000433.1 GCA_002067815.1 Syntrophus sp. PtaB.Bin001
GTGCCCTGGAAGGTAATTTCCCCGCCGTGAACGCCTGCGCCCGGCCCCATATCGATAATGGAATCGGAGGCCAGCATCATGTCCTCATCGTGTTCCACCACCAGTACGGTATTGCCCATATCCCGCAGTCGTTTCAGGGTTGATATCAGCCGCTCGTTATCCCGCTGATGCAGGCCGACGGTGGGTTCGTCCAGGACGTAGAGGACACCCACCAGGCCCGAGCCGATCTGGGTGGCAAGCCTGATCCGTTGGGCCTCCCCGCCGGAGAGGGTCCCAGCGGAGCGAGCCAGGTCCAGGTAGTCCATTCCCACGTCCAGCAGAAAGGTCAGGCGGTCCCGGATCTCCTTGAGTATCCGTTCGGAGATGACCGATTCCTGGCGAGAAAGAGACAGGGAAGAAAAGAACTCCATGCATTCCCGAATGGATAGCAGGCAGACCTCATGAATGTTTTTCCCGTTGATCCTGACGGCGAGGCTTTCCTTTTTAAGGCGTGTGCCCAGACAGGTCGGGCATTCCCGCAAGCTGATGTACCGGGCGAGATCCATGCGTACGTTGCTGGAATATGATTCATGATAACGGCGGTCCAGTTGGGTGAGCACGCCTTCGAAAGTCCGGTTATAGAAAAAGCGGCGTCCGCCGCGATCTACGTAAAATCGGATCTCCTCACTGCCGGAACCGTAAAGGAGAACGTTCCGGATATTCGCCGGGAGCTTCCGAAACGGGGTGTTGATATCGAAGCCGTAATGCTGGGCCAGGGACTCCATCATCTGGTGATACTGCATGGAATTGCGGCCCGCCCAGGGGACGATGGCGCCTTCACGGACGGACAGGTCCGGATTGGGGATTACGAGATCTTCATCGAAATACATCCTCGTTCCCAGACCGCTGCAATCCGGGCAGGCCCCGTAAGGACTGTTAAAGGAGAAAAGACGGGGTGCCAGTTCCGGCAGGCTGACCCCGCAGACCGGGCAGGCGTATTTTTCACTGAAGAGTAATTCCTCACCATCGGCAATATCGATCCGGACCAGGCCGTCGGTCAGGGCGGAGGCGGTTTCCAAGGAATCGCGGAGACGCTGCCGTATGCCTTCCCGGATTACCAGACGGTCTATCACGACATCGATATCGTGCCGCTTGTTCTTGTCCAGCTGGATATCTTCCTCCAGCTCCCGCACTTCCCCGTCAACCCGGACTCTGATGTAGCCTTCCTTTTGCAGCTTCTTGAATTCCTTATGAAATTCACCCTTCTTACCTCGGATTAGCGGGGCAAGAATGGTAAACCGGGTTTTTTCCGGAAAATTAAGGATCGTCTCCACCATGTTGTCGATCTTTTGGGAACGGATTTCCCGCCCGCAGATGTAACAGTGGGGGATGCCGATTCTGGCGAAGAGAAGACGCAGGTAGTCGTAGATTTCCGTGACGGTGCCGACGGTGGAACGCGGATTCTGACTGGTGGACCGCTGTTCGATGGCGATGGCGGGCGACAGCCCCTCGATGGATTCCACATCCGGTTTGTCCATCTGGCCGATAAACTGCCGGGCATAAGTGGAAAGCGATTCCACATATCTTCGCTGGCCTTCGGCGTAAATCGTGTCAAAGGCCAGGGAGGATTTTCCGGAACCACTGACCCCGGTGATTACGACCAACTGGTTCCGGGGGATGTCGAGACTGATGTTTTTCAGGTTATGCTGCGAGGCACCCTTGATGCGGATAAAACCTGACATAAGAGATAAGCCCTTCGGGCGGTTATAATGAAAAAATTACAGTTTGATCTCCACAAGATATTTTGTCCTTAATTCGCCGATCCAGGATTCATATTTTTTGTCCAGTTTCTCATTCTCGAGCTTGGTCTTGATTTCCTGCCGTACAGTTTCAATTGACTTGCTGCCGGCGCCCCGGCGATCGGTCACCTTGATGATATGATATCCTACCGGAGATTCAATGATGTCGCTGATAGCGTCTTTATCCAGAAGAAAAGCCGCTTTTTCGACTTCGGGGAGGATAGCGCCTTTCTCAACAAAACCCAAATCCCCCCCGGAAGATGCGGCCGGTCCCTGTGAGTATTGAGCTGCCAGCTGGTCGAAGGACTCCCCCGCCTTTAGACGTTTCAG
>MVQR01000434.1 GCA_002067815.1 Syntrophus sp. PtaB.Bin001
TCGGTTCATTCGCAGTTATGTGTCCATCGTCCGGGAAGACCCGGTCACAAAGAATGTCATCGTCCGGTATTCGACGCCCGATGAAGGAGTCAAGGAAGAAGAATTCGACATGGTGGTCCTTGCAGTTGGCTTGACTCCCCCGGTCGAAGCGATTGAGATGGCAAAGAAGTTCGGGATCGAACTCAACGAAACAAACAACTTCTGCAAGGTCGATCCCACAAATCCGCTACAGACGACAAGGCCTGGTGTCTTCGTCAGCGGCGGTTTCCAGGGTCCGCTGGACATTCCCGAATCCGTTTTCAGCGCCAGCGGCGCAGGCTCCCAGGTCGGCGAGCTTCTGGACTACAGGCGTGGAGAACTTTCCACAGAAAGAATCTATCCCGAGGAAAGGGATGTCGCTGCGGAGGAGCCGAAGATCGGCGTGTTCGTGTGTCACTGCGGAGCCAACATCGGCAGGATAGTCAATGTTCCTGAGGTTGTGGAATACGCCCTTACGCTGCCTAACGTGGTCTATGCTCAAGAGCAGCTGTTTTCCTGTGCGACGAACTCCGCCCAGGAAATTACCGACAAGACCAGGGAACTGGGACTCAACCGCGTGGTTGTCGCGGCCTGCTCTCCCCGAACTCTGGAAATGCTGTTCCGGGACACCGTCCGGGAAGCTGGAATCAACCAGTACTACTATGAAATGGCCAATATCCGGGAGCACAACTCCTGGGTTCATCAGAAAGAAAAAGAAGAAGCGACACAGAAGGCCAAGGACCTCCTGCGGATGTCGGTTGCAAGATCCCGTCGTCTGCAGCCCCTGCAAGAATTTGACCTTCCCGTCAACAACAATGCTCTTGTAGTGGGCGGCGGAATCGCCGGTATGGTTTGTTCTCTCTCCATAGCCGAACAGGGTCATGAAGTATACCTGATAGAGAAGGAGAAAGAACTGGGAGGCAACGCCAGAAGAGTGTATTACACCCTTGAAGGTCTGGATGTTCAAGGCTATCTGAGTGAATTGAAAGAAAAGATTTACAAGAATCCCTTGGTGCACGTGTACACGGAAGCAACTATCACGGATGCCGCCGGTTATATCGGGAATTTTGTAACGACGGTAAAGTCGCCTCGTGGAACCACGGAGATCAAGCATGGGGCGTCCGTCCTTGCTATCGGTGCGGATGAATATAAGCCTACCGAATATCTGTACGGCCAAGACGAAAGGGTTATGACGCAGCTTGAGCTGGAAGGAAAGATAGCCGGTGAAGATGAAAATATCGTTAATGCCCAGAGTCTGGTGATGATCCAGTGTGTAGGTTGTAGAAATGAGGATCGGAATTACTGTTCTAGAATCTGCTGCACCCATGCCGTCAAGAATGCCTTGAAACTGAAAGAGAAGAATCCTGAAATGGATATTTACATCCTCTTCAGGGATATGAGAACGTATGGGTTGTCCGAGGATTATTACCGGGCAGCATCGGAAAAGGATGTGAAATTCGTCCGCTTCGAGCCGGCAGATGCACCTCAGGTGGAAGCAGTCGTGGAGGAAGGGCGGCCTGTTTTAAGGGTAACCGTGCCTGATCCTATTTTAGGTCAATATATGGCTTTGGACGCTGACTATCTTGTCTTGTCCGCCGCGACGCTCCCCTCCGCTTCAACGAAGGATATCGCCGCGCAGTTCAAGGTCGTGTTGAGTTTGGACGGTTTCTTCAAGGAAGCCCACGTCAAACTGCGGCCCGTCGAGTTTGCCACCGACGGTGTCTTCCTTTGCGGGTTGGCCCAGTATCCCAAGCATATCACGGAAACGATCAACCAGGCTTACGGAGCAGCCGGTCGGGTACTGACTCTCCTGTCCCGCGATACAGTCACCGCCTCGGGTTCCGTCTGCGAAGTGAACGAAAAGCAGTGTATGGGCTGCGGCGCCTGTGCGTCGGTCTGTACATACGGAGCCATCGAACTGGTCGAGACCAAGCAGGGCAAAAAGGCGACCATGAATCCTGTTCTGTGCAAGGGCGATGGCCTTTGCAACTCCATGTGTCCGACGGGAGCAATTTCCCTGCGGCACTATACCGAAGATGAACTTTTGAGTCAGATTGACGCAATCGTTCCGGAGCGGGTGGCAGCT
>MVQR01000435.1 GCA_002067815.1 Syntrophus sp. PtaB.Bin001
AGAGCAAGCCGGTGCTGAAATATCTTTCCGCTCTGTCCGGAAGGACGGTGGCGATTACCCAGTCCGGATGTTCCGCTGCTATCTGTCTTGCAGCCCAGATGTTCGCCCCGGATGAAGTACCGCACAAAAGAGAGTTGCTCGCTGCCAGCCCTCGGGTAGTGGCGATTGCGTCGTCATCGCTGACTTCGATTATTCTGTCTATCAGGGATACGTCAAGAATGTCGGGAATGAATCCGTCCCCGATTCCCTGTATCTGATGCAAACCTGGTTCATGACCGAGAAGGGCGGAAACGTTTTTCGGCTCGACGGCGACAATCATAATATCGGGACGCTGCTTTTTCAAAAATGAACCGACCCCCTGAATCGTCCCGCCGCTTCCGATTCCCGAGACGAAGGCGTCGATCTTTTGTCCGGCCTGCCGCCAGAGTTCCGGTGCGGTCTGTTCATAGTGGGCCAGTGCGTTTACGGGATTCTTGAACTGGTTCGGCATATATCCCTTGAATTCCTTGACGAGTTCCTCCGCTTTTTTCACCGCTCCGGCTATGCTTTCGCTGTCCGGAGTCAGAACGAGATTTCCGCCGAGAACTTTGATGATGTTCTTTCTCTCTTCGCTCATCCCTTCGGGCATCACGATATATACGTCGTATCCCTTTGCAACCCCGACGAGGGTTATTCCTATTCCTGTATTGCCCGATGTCGGTTCGACGATTTTCATCCCCGGCTTCAGGGTCCCATCCCGCTGTGCCGCCTCGATCATCGCCAAGGCGACACGGTCTTTGATACTGCCTCCGGGATTGAGAAATTCAGCCTTGGCGACAATGTTTTCGTTTCTCAGTCTGATTAAAGGGGTATTTCCTATCAATTCCATGACATCATATGGTCTATCGTCATAAGGTCTCATAATTCCCAACATTCCATTTCTTCAATTATATTCAAAATCGACCGCTGCCTGAGGCCGTTTGTCTTTCGGTTGATTTCTTTATCCGGGGCTGCATTTAAACCAAAACCGAAAAAAGTACCATAAAAAAAAGACTCGGTATGGCGGAGTGTATCTTAGAATCTTTCGGCTTTCCTCAATGCTGGTGACTTTGTTCTATCATTTATGCTATTAATGAATCGTTCGGGAAAGGGCCGGTGCGGCCGATTCTTTCAGAGCGAAAGAGAAAAGTCATTAGAGCGCTTCAAGGAGGTGTCTATGCTTTTTCAGAGGATTGAGTCTGAAGGACTTGCCCAGTATTCCTATCTTGTCGGCGACAGTCGCGAGGCGGTGGTTATCGATCCCCGCCGCGACATCGAAGTATATCTGGAAGCGGCGGCGCTCCAGGGATATCGTATAGTAGCCGTCCTGGAAACTCACCGGCATGAGGATTTTGTTCTTGGTTCCGTGGAACTGGCCGCCCGTACCGGTGCGGAGATATGGCATGCCGACGGACAATGGGATTATAAATACGGGGAGGCGGTGAGCGACGGTCAGACCTGGAAAATCGGCCGTCTGAAGCTGGAAGCGATCCACTCGCCGGGGCATACGCCGGGCAGCATGAGTTACCTGCTTTACGAACACGGCGGCAACCCCTGGATGGTCTTTACGGGGGACGCCCTTTTTGCCGGGGACGTGGGCCGGGTTGATTTTCTCGGAGAAGACCGGATGGCGAAGATGGCCTGGCTTCTTTACGATACCATTTACCGCCGGCTGCTGCCTTTGGGGGACGAAGTCCTTGTCTTTCCCGGTCATGGCGCCGGATCAGTCTGTGCCGCCGACATTGCCGACCGGATCTGGACGACCATCGGCCTGGAGCGACGCTACAATCCGAAACTCCAGTTTCCCGACCGGAATGCCTTTATCCAGGGAGTGGCGCGCAAGCTGGAATACGCTCCCTATTTCCGGGAGATGGAACGCCTGAACCTGGAAGGACCGCCGCTGCTTGGGGGACTGCCCGTCACCGCGCCGATGTCGGCTGCGGATTTCGCTGCGCAGGCCGGATCGTCCGTTGTGGTGGATACCCGCATGGAACTGGGATTCGGGGCGGCCCATGTGCCGGGCGCCCTATCTATCTGGCTGGGCGGTCTGCC
>MVQR01000436.1 GCA_002067815.1 Syntrophus sp. PtaB.Bin001
CGTGCAGCAGATCGACAATTGCGTTCCATCGTTCCGTTCCGCCACCGGGAGGCGGCGTAAAGCGCCGGTCCACCAGTTCCACTTTTCCGCTGCGCTTGCCGTAAATCCAGAGCTGCGCCGCTTCCCCGAGATGCTGGTTAACCAGCAAGCCCTCCATGCTGGCCACGGCCACGTAAGGCGCTTTTTCCCTTCCTCCGGTTTTCGAGGCTTGTTTCAGCAGGGCATGGATTTCTTCAGGTTGTTCCATGTCGAGCAATCCGGCGGCATCGGCGCGGCAACGGGTGCAGTGCCTCATCTGCGGCAGATGCCGCTTTGCCTTATCCCGCAAGGTTTCGATAACCTCCCGTGAAGCAGGCGGGAGATCGGCGAAGGGCGTTCCCGCCACATGATACAGCGGGATGCAGTTCATCAGGTCCGCCCTCAGAGCGGCTGCCTGCCTCGCAACGGCTGCCACGTGAAAATCGTTGATTCCGGGGATGACGACGGTATTGATCTTGACCTGAATTTTCCGTTCCTTGAGCTTGCGGATCGCCTCTATCTGATTGGCCAAAAGGAGGCGGGCGGCGTCCAGTCCCCGGTACATCCGGGCTGCAAACCTCGCCCAGGCGTAAATCTTACTGCCGATCTGAATATCGACGGCATTGACCGTAATCGTCACATGGCTTACCTTCAGATCTTCGAGATCGGCGGCGTACCGGGAAACGTTCAGTCCGTTCGTTGCCACACAGAGCATTGTCTCCGGATATTTTCCCCGGACCAGCCGCAGGGTCTCCAGCGTTTCCGCCGGATTGGCGAAAGGATCGCCCGGCCCTGCGATGCCGACGACTGATATGTTCGGAATCTTTTCCAGGACGGCGTCGAGATAACGAAGCGCCTGACGCGGCTTCAGAATAGCACTGGCCACTCCCGGCCGTGATTCGTTGATGCAGTCGAAATCACGGTTGCAGTAGTTGCACTGCAGGTTGCATTTCGGTGCTACGGGCAGATGAATCCTGCCGAACCGATGTTTTGCCCCGTCACTGAAACAGGGATGATTTTGATAATTCAAATTCATCACGCCCTCCTGAATTCTATTGTCATTCCAATTCCAGATCAAAGATGATAGCAAGGTAACTAGGCAGAGGCGACGCAGGCATAAACAGACATATGTCGAGGAGCCTATAACGCAGCCAACAAAACTAGCGCTTTGATATGGAATTGGAATCACATGTAACTGTAGCCGACCGATGTTTTCTCCTGCCGCGATTCCAACAGCCCGTTGACGATCCGGTCGAATAGCTGCTGGGTGCCCTCATAGCCGACAGAGAGGATGCGCTGGGCCCCGATCCTGTCATGAATCGGAAAACCGACCCGGATCAGAGGAATGCCCAGCTTTCTGGCCAGATAATAGCCCTTGCTGTTGCCGATGATTATGTCCGGTTGAATTGTCCGGCACCGTTCCAGGATCGTGGCGAAATCCGTATCGTCCACGACCTGCATATCGGGGAAATGGTGTTCCACTATTGCCGAAACCAGCTCTTTAAACCGGTCCGATGCCGCACCGGTGGCGCAGAGAACGGGAACCATCCCAATCTCGTCGAGGAGTGAAGCCAGGGCGACGACGAAATCGATTTCCCCGTAAAGGATGGCCCGCTTTCCGAAGACATACTTGTGAGCGTCGATGTAAGAATCCACGAGCCTTCCCCGTTCCCAGGAATACTTCCGGGATGTCTCCATGCCTGCAAGGTCTTCCAGAGCCTGAAAAAACCGGTCCGTCTCCCGAATGCCTACCGGATAGCCCAGCGTCAGGACCGGGATCCCGAACCGGTTTTCCAGGGAGCTTGCGGCCGTGTCCAGATCCGCCAGACTTCTTCCCAGTTGCAGTGTTTTGGAAGCCTCGCCCATTTTGCGGACGGAGGCGATCCTTGTCCCGCCTGGGGCAAGTTTCTGATAGTCCGACCAGGATTCGCCGTCGAGCGTTTCCGAATAGTCCGGGAGCAGCGTATGCTTGATCCGGAAATCGGCGAGAATTTCCTTGAGATGGCGCAGGTCCGCCGGGGACAAGAAACCGGGCAGGACATTG
>MVQR01000437.1 GCA_002067815.1 Syntrophus sp. PtaB.Bin001
ACTTTATCCCGAAGCTCCAAAATTACCCGCTCCGCCATTTTTCTCCCCAGACCGGGTACTTTTAAAAGACGTTTCAAATCACTATTTGCAACTGCATTAATTAATTCATCTGAACTGATTCCAGATAAAACATTAACCGCCAAGCGAGGACCTATTCCCGTAATTGAAATCATTAGTTTAAACAGATGCTTTTCTCTTTCAGAAGCAAAACCAACCAGTAGGATTGCATCCTGTTTGAAGTATGTATAAATGAACAAATGGACTTCAGTTCCTATATCTGGAAGCTCATAATATGTTGATAGCGGAATCAATACTTCATAGCCAATCCCGTTATTATTAATTATAATCAATGACGGTGTTTTAGATAACAATCTTCCTTGAATCTGCGCGATCATAATTTATAGGTGAGTTTTCTTTTGATAGTTTATATGGCATATTGCTGCTGCTATTGCATCTGAAGCATCTTTGGGGGGAAGCTTTGGAAATCTCATAATAACTTGAATCATTTTTTGTATTTGAATCTTTTCCGCATGCCCATAACCGACTACAGCTTTTTTTATTTCAAGTGGCGTGTATTCATATATAGGTAATTTGTGCTTTGAACCTGCCAAAATAGCAACCCCCCTGATGTGTCCTTGTTTAATTAAGCTTTTTACATTTTTCCCAAAAAATATATCCTCAATTGCAATTGCATTTGGCTTCTCAAGTTCTATGATAGAAAATAGCTCTGAATAGACCTTTTCCAAAGAGTCCGCAAGTGATGTTCCTTTTTTTATTTTAATTTCTCCATGTTTGATATCGATATATTTATCCTGGCTTTTTTCAACTATTCCAAAACCTGTCACAGTTCCCCCAGGATCAATTCCCATCACTCTCAAGCTTAAATTTTCACCTCGATTAATTTTTTATTTTTTCTTCATTATTTAAGTATTTCATTTTCTTCTGCACCAAATAACTTTTTCATGACATTAATTTTCGCAATCTACATTTAAACTATTATGAACTAAATTTTTCTACAATCTCATCTGAAATATCAAAGTTTGCATATACATTTTGTACATCATCGTTGTCTTCAAGCTTATCAATCATTTTCAACATCTGTTCAGCTTTCCCTCCTTCCAATTTTACCGTATTTTGGGGAATCATTCCAATTGTGGCTTGCAGATGTTTTAATCCCTTATTTTCCAATTCATTTCTTATATTTTCGAATGTTGACGGATCTGTTATTACTTCTATCTCGTTTCCTTCCTCACGAACATCTTCAGCACCTAATTCTAATGCCAATTCCATCAATTTATCTTCATCTACGGTATTCTTTTCAAAAACGATACTTCCCTTTTTATCGAACATCCAAGCCACACATCCGTTTTCACCTAAATTTCCGCCATGCTTTGAGAATATATGCCTTATCTCAGCAACGGTTCTATTTTTGTTATCAGTCATTATCTCGACAAGAACTGCAACCCCACCTGGACCATATCCTTCGTATGTAACCTCTTCGTAATTTTCGCCTCCTCCAATTTCTCCCGTTCCCTTCTTTATAGCCCTATCTATATTCTCTCTAGGCATATTTTCATTTTTAGCGGCCAGAACAGCTTGCCTTAATCGCGAATTTCCTTCAATATCTCCACCGCCTAATCTTGCGGCCAAAGTAATTTCTTTTATAATTTTCGTAAATATCTTTCCTCTTTTGGAATCTATTGCTCCCTTTTTCCTTTTTATTGTACTCCATTTTGAATGACCAGACATTCATTCTCTCCCTTTCATCGTAATTCTTATTTATCTTTAAGAGATAGCCTCGTCAGTTATTTATTTCTATTAACGCGATAACTATCTCATATTATGTTGATTCGTTTCTCTTTAATTTTTTTGTTCTTTTAAATCAAGCAAAGATATTATTTCTTTATCGTCAATATTTAAATATCTTCATTGTAAGATAAGTTAGCGTTATTTACAATTTCGGGGTAATCAACCAGAGGCAAAAACCTCAAAAGGAGACCCCGATGGTTATACACAAGAGAACGCGTTTGACGCC
>MVQR01000438.1 GCA_002067815.1 Syntrophus sp. PtaB.Bin001
CTCCCTGGGGAGATAGCAAAATTTAAAAAAGTAGAAAAGGAGAAGGATTATGAAGAAGGCTATGGTGTTTATGGTTGGTTTGGTATTTCTGTTCTGCACGTCAGCATTTGCGGCTGACAAGGCTGCCGCCCCGGTAAAGGAAGAACCGGCAAAGGCTGAAGCTGCGAAACCCGAAGCAGCCAAGAAAGAAGTAAAGAAGGCCCCGAAGAAGAAGGTCACCAAGAAGAAGGCCGCAAAGAAAGCCGCAAAACCGGCTGAAGAAAAGAAGGCTGAAGAAGCCGCCCCCGCAGCGAAATAATCTTTTAAAATTCAAGATTAGCGTGCAAACCAGAGAGGCACGAGGGAGTTTTCCCTTGTGCCTCTTTTTTATTCCAATTCCAGATCAAAGATGATAGCAAGCGGCGATAGGAGGCGACGCAGGCATACAAAGACGTATGCCGAGGAGCCGATAACGCTGTCAACGTAGATAGCGCTTTGATATGGAATCGGAATTACATGAAGCTCATTCCGTTTTCCAGTAAAGAAATATCGATAAAAACAGTTATCGAGTCAGGCATTCAAGGTTAAGTAAATGACACTAAAAACACGGATGATGATCGTCACTCTCTTCAGCCTCGCCATTACAATGGCATTATGGGGTTGGATACAATTAAATATCCTGGAGACGATCTTGATAGAGCAGCAATATAAGAGGCTTGACGGTATCGCAGAGACCCTGAGCACTTTCTATCAGCGTTTTCCTACACGCCGAGGATTGTCCGCCCTGGACACCGCCCTGAAAGAATACATCCAAGCCGATGTTCGCCTGGCCCGCATTGATATCATATCGCGCTCCAAGGATGATATCGATTACATCGCCGGCGCCGGACGCGTACCCTATGAATGGCCGGAGAATCTCATCAACAGAACTGCCGAAAAGATGATTAAACATCATTATACCCTGAAGACGGAAGCAGGGTCTGCCGTAGGATTGCTTTATCCCGTACCTCCGGAAAAAGGCCATTCCGCCCAGACAATGATCGGCGTTATTCTTTTTTCACACTCTAATAAGGAAATCCTCTCCCACGCAAAAATGATGCTTTTTTTCAGCACGCTGGGACTTCTCGCCATAATCATGCTCGTTACAAGTACCAGTTACGGTTTTCTCATCGGGAGACCTCTTCGCCGGATTATTGACACGATTGACGACTTCCGGATGGGAAAACAGGCCAAACGCATCCCCATCGACCACCGCGATGATGAGTGGGGACAACTGGCAGATCATTTCAATGTGATGGCCGGTGAAATTGAAAATTTCATCATCCAGAAACAGGAATTGAATATAGGCTTGGAACGTCGTGTCAAAGAAGCCACCCTCAAGGTTTTCCAGTTGCAGAGTCAGGTCAATCAGCTTCAACAGCTGAAGGCCCTTGGATATTTAACGGCGACATTGGCTCACGATATGGGCACACCTCTGCATTCCGTTGCCGGAATGACCCAACTGCTTCTGGAAAGGGATGACTGGCCGCCGGATGTGGCCCGTAAACTGGAACTGATTCTTCAGCAGACCCAAAGGCTCAACACTGTAATCCAGAATGTCCGCCGTGCCACCCGCTTGCCGGAACCGCATTTCGAATCCATCTCCGTGCAGGCACTTCTGGACGATACCCTGCCGCTCGTGGAACCTGTAATCCAGAAATCAGGCGTTGAACTGGTCGTTCAAATCGCACCGGATACACCGCCTTTGTACATTGATTATTACCGCGTGCAGACTGCCCTTTTCAATCTCATTCAAAATGCCCTGGAAGCCATGCCGCAAGGCGGGAAGATGATTCTTTCCGCCAAGGTTTCGCCGGAAAAACAGGCCATAGCCTTAACCGTTGAGGACACCGGTTCGGGCATCTCCCCGGAAATGAGAAAAAAGATTTGCGAACCTTTCTTCAGCACCCATCCGGGCGAAGGAATCCGCGGGTTGGGATTGGCCATCGTCCAAGATACGGTCAAGGCGCATGCCGGCTCAATCGATATTCAGAGTGAACCCGG
>MVQR01000439.1 GCA_002067815.1 Syntrophus sp. PtaB.Bin001
AGATAGGCGAGTGACTGCATGGGGCCATAAAGTCCCGTATGGGGAGGCGGCTTTTTATCGATGAGCAGATAGAACTTGATCTGCTGGATCGTGTAAGGAATATGTGTAAAGGCCAGAAAATCCTTCCAGTCAGCCTTAAAAGTGGAGAAGAAGGCCAGATAAATCCTCCAAAGGAACAGAAAAGCCAGCAAAACGCCGAACAGAATATGCCAGAAACGAATCTCTCCTACGGAGAATTTCAGCCCGGTTTGGCCGCCGAGGATAGTGAAAGGATCGGCGATCAAGAACCCCGTTACAATCAGTGCAAAGATGGAAATAGCCATAGCCCAGTGATTAACCCGAATGGCCACGGACCAGTGTTTTTTTTCTATGATATTTTCCATGGCAACCTCCTTGTCCCCTCAGGCAATCCGGAATTTATGGATTTCCCTTGTCTGTGGATCGATGACGTGAACTGCACAGGCCATGCAGGGGTCGAAAGAGTGGATGGTCCTGATTATTTCGAGGGGTTGATCCACTTTTGCAAGCTTTGTCCCGATTAGTGATTCTTCATAGGGACCGCGCTTGTTCATGGCGTCTCGTGGCGAGCAGTTCCAAGTGGATGGCACTACAGCTTGATAATTGGCAATCTTGTGGTCTTCAATCCGGATCCAGTGACCGAGTGCTCCACGCGGCGGTTCCGTCATGCCGCGTCCTTTTCCTTCCTTCGGGACTGTACACTGTGTCCAGGTACGGTAATCGCCCTTCTTCATGTTGGCCACTAACTCGTTTACCCAACCTTCGAGCTGCTCCCCGACAAGCTTGGTTTCGATGGCCCTGGCTGCCGTTCTTCCAAGGGTTGAGAAGAGGACGGTGGCGGGCAGGCCTGTCGCGTTGAGGGTGGATTCCACGAGAGGTTTAATGCGCTTGTCTCCAAGGGCATATCCAACGATCATTCGAGCCAGAGGACCGACTTCACAGGGTTCATCATTATAACGGGGTGCCTTGCACCAAGAATATTTTTCGTTGCCTTTCAAGTTTCCATTATTGTCGTAACCCGTATATTTGGGAAGGGTCGTTTCATTGTATGGATGAAGAGGTTTATCACCTTCGTACCAGGAATGAGTCACGCCCTCGGTTATTTTTTCTTCATCGAGTTTCTGCGGATGAGCCATATCTCGGTTTGTAACTACGCCTCTCGGGAAGAGTAAATTTTGGTAACCGTCATCAAGGGCAAAACCACCATAAGCCAGATAGTTTTTCACGCCGCCGCCGATTCCTGCCAGGCCCTCGTCTTTGTAATAGCGTGCGGCAAGAAGGACGTCGGGAATGTAGGCTCGTTCGACAAAGTCTTGCACTTCCTTTATGCGGAAAAGATATTCCCCAAGTCTGTTCGGGTTCATCATGTCGAGAACCGAGGTGACTCCTCCTACAACGAGGGACTGCGGATGAGGATTCTTTCCGCCAAAGATGGCTTGTCCCTGAGCAGCGACCTGAGAAACCTTCAGTGCATCAAGATAATGAGACAGAATTACCAGGTTGGCTTCGGGGGGGAGCTTAAAGGAAGGATTGCCCCAATATGCATTTGCAAAAGGTCCCAGGCGGCCTGATTTTACGAATTTACCGATTCGTTCCTGAACGGCTTTATAACCGGTTTCAGAACAGTTGTAGGGATTTGCATGGACACTCTTGGCGAGTTCAACGGCCTTCTTCGGGTCAGCTGAAAGTGCACTGACAACATCAACCCAGTCAAGACCATGGAGATGGTAAAAATGCATAATGTGATCGCCAAGATACCACATTCCCTGCATGAGATTCCTGATTATGCGTGCGTTAGGTGGGGGCGTAACGCCAAAGGCGTCCTCGCAGGCCATGATGCTAGCCTCATAGTGTACGTAGGTGCAGACTCCGCAGAAACGCTGGACGATGAGCCCTGCATCCCTTGGATCACGGCCTTTCAGAATGGTTTCAAAGCCGCGCCAAAGTGTGATGCTGCTCCAAGCGTCTCGGATTACATTTTGCTCATCAACCTC
>MVQR01000440.1 GCA_002067815.1 Syntrophus sp. PtaB.Bin001
GGTGCATTCCGGGTGGGCGATGAAGGGCGCGCCGGGATGTTCCGCCTTGGCCCGCGCAATCTCTTCCGGCAGGACGAAATGATGGACGGGGCAAAAGCCGTCCCATGGAATGATCTCCTTGTCCGTGAATTTGGAAGCGTAACGGGCCAGATTGCCGTCAGGAATCATGAGGATACGCCGGGCATCCTGCAGGCTGTTTACTACCTTGACCGCATTCGATGACGTGCAGCAGACGTCGGAATGCGCCTTGATATCCGCGGAGGAATTGATATAGGTGACCACCGTGGCGTCAGGATACTGCTGCCGCGCCTTTGCCAGCGCTTCGGGCGTTATCTTGTCGGCCAAAGGACAGCCCGCGTCAAGCCGGGGCAGGAGCACCGTCTTTTCCGGGGAGAGAATGGACGCGCTTTCGGCCATAAAGTGGACGCCGGCGAAAACGATCACGTCGGCTTTGGTCTGCGCCGCCTCGATACTCAGGGCAAGCGAATCCCCAAGAAAATCGGCAATGTCCTGAATTTCCTCCCGCTGATAATAATGAGCCAGCAGTATGGCGTTTCGCTCGCGGAGCAACTTGCGGATTTCCGACTGCAGATCTGATGAGTTCATCGATTTAAACCTCGATTTCTGGAAGATAAAACTCTTATGAGATGGAAATATAATATAAAATTCAACAATACAAGGTGAAAAAAAGAAGTGGAGAGTTATCCCGGGGAATGCGGGTGGGCCTGTTGCTTTCAGGCAATAATTCAACAAGGTTATACTAATATGCCAATGAAGGGAGATAATGATTGACAGATTCCCCCTGGTTGGGGTTTAATACCGGCGTTTCAGCATAATTCACAAATTGCCCATCTTAAATTCCAATGGAAGTGCCAAGGTCACTGGTGGGCCTCCCGGACTTCAAATCCGGTGTGGGGCGCTAAAACCGTCCCAGGTGGGTTCGATTCCCATGCACTTCCGCCATTAATACCTGAAATTATTGAGTTTTTGTGTTAACCTTTGGTTCCCCGTTTGTCCCCCGGAAATGGTATAATCTTTCTTTCCATTAAACGTCTTTTAGCATCAACTTGGACAGCAGCGTATTTTAAAACACTGTCACGTCGGGCATGGTCTGTGATCATTTGCAGTTCATCGATGCTTAATCCTTTTTCATTGATGTACTGGGAACAAGTTGAATGTTTAAGCCCTGCATACATTCTTATGCTTTCACCCACCTTCTGACAAGCTTGAGCCCAGAGATCAACTAGATAATCGTGTTGATAATGCTTTCCCTTCAGTTTTCCGTATGGATTCACAAAAAAGAATGATCCGAATGAAACCGGCATTTTTTCCATAACTGCCTTAAACTCTGAATGGCAGGGGATAACGTGCTGTTTATGTGTCTTTGTGTAATTGACGAGTTTTTTATTTGAGAAAGTCCTCCTGATGATGAAAGCATCCAAAGTCTGGTCATAGTCTTCTTTAAAAAGTGCCATTGCTTCAGAAGGTCTTCTTGCATGATACTTCAACCACCAAAATATCGGTTGATGTTCTTCAGGAATCGCCTTGATGATCTTTATCTGCCTGTCTTCAGGCAACCATGTGATGATAGGATCGACTATCCCGTATTTGCCTTTTTCTGGAAAAGGTGGCATTGCTTGAATGCGTCCGGACTTCCAGGCAAAATCAAGGCATTTGTGAAGGCAATACATCACATTCATTTTCCCTTTGCCCACTCTCTTTATCTCACCTAATAACCGGCAAAGTACATCATATTGAATTTCGTGCAGTTGAACAGGATTCTTTTCAAACCATGGGATAAGATGATTTTTTATGGAGTTTAGATAATCTTTGTAAGCAGCAGGTGAAAGGTGGGGTTTCTCTTCTTCAACCCATTCCTGCAAATACGGAATGACGTTTGTGGGAACTTCTTTTGTGTATTTCTCAATGCGAAAGTGTCTTGGTTCAGCGTGAATAGGACTTTCAGCCCGTTTGTGATAAACCATCACAAATGGAGGAAAGTTCATGAAA
>MVQR01000441.1 GCA_002067815.1 Syntrophus sp. PtaB.Bin001
AACATCAAAAAAGTCTGAAGATTGACCTTCGTCTTGTTCAAGCCCAGTTTCTTCCTTAGATTTTCTCTGTGAAAGCAAACGGTGCGCGATGTCATGTTTAGATGCGCCTCTATTTCCTTTGTGGTCTTCCCCTCCTTGATCAAGGAGGCAACGAGCAGTTCTTTGGGAGTGAGATCCAGATACCTTGAAGTAAGATCATGGATAAAAGGCGAAAAGAGATCGTGAAGGCGTTCTTTTACCGCATTTATGTAACGCAGCTGTTCATCCGTCGGGGATGTCTTTTTTAGCTTATCCAGATAGGGAAATACCTGATCCTTGATATTGACCAGGACTTTTCCTTCAAGTTCCGCTTTATCGCTTTCCAGTGCATTCAACAAAACCTTGAGAGTTGTATTGACTTCCTCCAGATTCTTCGCCTTGACTTGCAACTCCCGTTCTCTTTCCTGCAAAGCCGCCTCAGCTTTCTTTCGTTCGGTGACGTCTTCTACTATTCCTTCTAGATAAGCCACATCACCATCCGACCGGAGCACCCTTCGAATTGAAATTTTACCTGTCATGATGCTGCCGTCTTTACGAAGGTAAGGCTGCTCGGCATAAAACCACTCCTGATTTTTCAGTGCCGATAGGAGCACGTCGCGGTTTCCCGGATCTGCGTGAATTTGTGTGGCCGTGTCGGTGATGCTCGAAATAATCTCCTCCGGCGATTCATAGCCGAGCATCTTGGCAAAAGCTTTATTGATACGCAGGAAGCGACCCTCAATGGAGGACTGAAACATGCCGATCGCAGCGTTTTCAAACAAGTTTCGATACAAGGCTTCGTTTGCGATAAGAGCGTTTTCCATTCGCTTTCGCTCGGTATTGTCAAATAAAGAACCTCGACTTATCAGAAAATTGCCGTTCTCATCATAAACCGCCGTTGCATTAATGAGCACGGGCAATAAACTGCCATCTTTTCTAATCAAACTGTATTCTTGGTTAATCGCCCATCCTCGTTTCTTAAATAAAGAAAATTTCTGGCGGAACGTCTCCTTTTCTTCTTTTTTCAGCAGATCAGGAAGTTTCATCTTCCCGATCATCTCTTCGCGAGTGTAGCCGAGCCATGCCAATTCGGTCTTGTTAATCCGGAGAAAGGTTCCGTCCGGCCCCAGGGAATGGTATCCACAGGGAGCATTTTCGTAAAGATCAGTTATTTCCTCCGCATACTTTTTTAGTTCCTTTTCCGCCTCCTTTAGTGGTGTTATGTCCAAAATTGAAGCCACGCGTTTCTGGGTTCCCGGTATCATGGCAATGGTCAAGTACACATTACGGATATTGCCGTAACGATCAACCGCCCTTAACTCATAGTTCCTCGGAACCGCATCTGGATCAATCCCTCTCAGGCGATGATATTCAGTCAGCCACTCAAGATCTTCCTTTAAAACAAGATCGACCCAGCGTTTCTTTCCTTCAATCTCGTCCCTGGTAAACTTAAACATTTTTAAATATTCATCATTGACCAAGGTTATCCTTGCATCTTCTCCATAAAAGACTGTCGCGGTTCCGTTGTTTTCAAAAATGGTGCGGTATATATTTTCCGATTCGCGCAGGGCCTCTTCCGCCTTTTTGCGTTCCGCGATTTCCGACATTAAAAGCCGGTTTTTCTCCTCAAGCTGTATTGTTCGTTCCCTGACGAGGGACTCCAGGTGATCGCGGTACTGTTTCAATTCTTCCTGTACTTTTTTAAGATCGGTTATGTCCTCGGTAAATCCTTCATAATATGTCGTATCGCCATCTGCATTGCGAACGGCTTGAGCGCGCTGGCGTACCCAGCATGTGCTGCCGTCCTTCTTGCGCATCTGAGATTCAAAGACCGCGAAATTATATTTATTTATGAGCGAAATCCACTGCTTTCTTGCTTCCGGATCCACATAAAGCTGTTGCCCGACATCTGTCACACAGTTCATCAACTCCTTGGGGGAATCGTAGCCATATATACGTGCCAAAGCCGGATTGGCATTTAG
>MVQR01000442.1 GCA_002067815.1 Syntrophus sp. PtaB.Bin001
TTATGATTTTCTAAAGCTTTCCCTTGACGGAAAGCTTGTACAACGTCTTCCTCTTAATATCTCTTTGGAAAAGGCGGCCGAGGAAACTGAGCGTAAAAATGCTCTCAAAGAAGCCCTGAAAACTGATAAGGGTTTTTCCTATCAGGATTCAACCGTTGTTGCCCGGGAAGGCGACAAGAAGGTTGCTTACCTCCTTCCCGGTAAGTTCGGTGGCTTCAAGACCTTTATCAAAGTCATAGTTTCTTTGAGTCCGGAATTTGACGTCCGCGGTCTAGAAATTATGGAACATGAAGAAGATCCTGGCCTGGGTGCGGAAATATCCCAGAATTATTTCAAGAATCAGTTTAGAAACAAATCATTTGAACGTCTAAAAGCTTTAAACGTAATCAAAGAACCTCTACCTGAAGATTACCGCAGGTATTTGGATGCTCCGGATAAATTCAATGGAGAACAGCTTGATACAATTCTCAAACAGTACCGTGACAAAGATATTTATGCCTTAACGGGTGCAACGATTTCCAGTCGGTCGGTAACCGATGGGGTGAAAACCATGGTCAAGCGGTTTGCCTACCGGATCAAGATTCTGGATGATGTTATCGCCAGCCAGAAGATACCAGCTTTGATATGATGTAAAGGAGAAGAGCCTTGGCTGCAACAAAAAAAACCAAATCTGAACTTCTTATTAATGGAATTTTGCTGGAGAATCCGATTTTTCGCTTGGCTTTGTCCATGTGCCCGGCTGTCGGATTGACAACTTCCGTCAAAAACGGTTTACTTCTCGGTACAGCCGTCCTTTTCGTGCAAGTGTGTTCCAGCTGCACAATTTCTGCTATCAAAAACTTCATTCACCCTCGTATCCGCATCCCTACCTACACTCTTACTATTGCCACGTGGGTTACGGTTATCGATCTTGTACTTGCTGCTTATGTTCCGGAAGCCTACAAGCAGGTGGGGCTTTTTGTAAAACTGATCGTTGCCTTCGCAATTATAACCATGCGCCTTGAAATGTTTGCCTGCAAGAATACCTTTAGCAATTCACTTGTTGATGGTGTCGGCATGGGCATCGGATTCATGTTCGGTATGGTGACCATCGGTTTCGTTCGTGAGCTTCTTGGTTCTGGTACACTTCTCGGTTACGATATTCTCGGATTCAAGCCGCTTTTATTCTTCGTTCTGCCAGCAGCCGGATTCTTCTGTGTGGGTATTATGATGGCAATGTTCAACTATATTGAGTTGGTTTTTAATCGCAGCAAGGAGAAGAAATCATGATCAGCTTTATAAAACACACTTTACAGCTGACTTTGCTGGTGTTGACCTTGTTTGTCTTTATTCCAGGAAACGGTAACGCACAGAACGCTTTTGTTAAAAAAACAGGTTTTAAGGACAGCAGAACTATAACGGTTGAGTTTGCTGGTGAGGTAGATCAAGATTGGGCAACCAATCCGGCTAACTTCAAGGTTTTTGAAAAACAGAATCCTGATGTGATTCTGCCTGTTGAGAAAATTTTACTCAGTCCCGATAAGCGCACTGTTTCCCTTAATTTTAAGGAAGATTTAAACCAAAGGGAACCGCACGTTGTCAGTACAACTCCGATCCATTCACAGGGTAAGGATATGGGGACTGCCCTTTTGGATGTTAAAAAGTCATATTTTGGCTTTCTTTTTTCGATCCTGATCGGAGCTATGCTTATAAATAACTACGTCTTTACCAAATATCTCGGTCTTTGTGTCTTTATCGGCACATCCAAGAAAAAGGACACTGCTGTTGGTATGGGTGTAACCTTTACAATAGTAATGATTGTCAGTGCAATGATATCTTGGTTCATGTACCAATTCATCCTTAAACCTTTCCGTCTCGACTTTTTGCAGGTCGTCGTTTTTATCGGTTTGGTGTCGCTTACGGTGCAGGCTGTCGATACAATTCTCCGTAAAGTTAACCCGGCTCTTTTTAAGGCCTTCGGTGTGTACCTTGTCTTGGTTATCGCCAACTGCGTT
>MVQR01000443.1 GCA_002067815.1 Syntrophus sp. PtaB.Bin001
GCGATCCATATTTCCTGGAAGGAATTAAGGAAAGAATTCATCCTGGTCCTTATCCTGGCTACCATCGGAGTATGTATGTCCGCGGCTGTAACCGCGGTTGGAATGAGGTATGCGGCAGGTTGGGAGTGGATCAGCGCACTGCTTTTCGGCGCACTGATCGCAGCCACAGATCCGGTTTCCGTAGTAGCCACCTTTAAAGAGGCGGGGGTTCACAGCCGGATCAGTTTGCTTGTTGAAACGGAAAGCCTTTTGAATGATGGTACGGCCGCCGTTGCTTTTGCCGTAGTTCTTACCGCAGCGGTCGGGCGCTCTCCGACTGTCAGTGGCATAGCAGGAACACTGGCGTTTACTGTAGCAGGCGGCATCCTCTGCGGCGCACTGGTCGTCGGCGTGATTTTGCTGCTTGCGAGACGAACGGGGGACAACCTGATTGAAATGACCTTAAGTACGGTTGTCGCTTATGGTTCGTTTCTTATTGCTGAGCACTTTCACTTTTCGGGTGTGCTCGCCACGCTGACAGCAGGGATTCTCGTTGGCAATCTTGGCCTCCGCCAGGCGAGAGCTGCACGGATCAGAGAGGCAATTGCCGCATACTGGGAATACCTTGGTTTTCTTGCCAATTCTTTTGTGTTCATTGGGATCGGTGTACAAGTCTCCCTCCAGAATTTTAAAAGTGTCCTGTTACCGGCAATCATGGCTATTCTGCTTGTGCTACTGGGCCGGGCATGCGCAGTCTACCCGTGTTGCGCCCTATTCGGCCGCTCTGAACTGCGTGTACAGGGTAAGCACCAATTCGTCCTGTTCTGGGGAGGACTTCGAGGCGCCCTGGCGCTCGCATTGGCAGTGGGACTTCCGGACTGGGTGCCGAACAGGGAAACGATCATCTCGGTGACGTTTGCCGTCGTTGCCTTTTCCATTTTCGTCCAGGGACTTTCAATGACTCCACTCTTGCGACATATAGGCGAGATAGCCCCACCGAACAAGGGACTTTCTAGTTAAGTCTTCAGTATGTGTGTAATTCCAATTCCATATCAAAGCGCTATCTTCGTTGGCTTCGTTATCAGTTCCCCGACATACGCGATAATATGCCTGCGTTGCCTCTGACTTCACGCTGTCATCTTTGATCTGGAATCGGGATAACTAAAAAACGTGCAGCGCTAACAGATTCTTACTGGGATAAAATCCGTTATTCGTCAGTAGTGCAATTCTTTTTTACGTTGTGTATTTTTCGCTGGATATCAACTGATTCTTGTCGGTTTCCTGATTGAAAAGAGGGAATTATGGAATTATTTAATCCAAACATAGAGAAATGTAATGCTGAAGAGCAGAAAAAGGCAGGGTACGAAAAGATCAGCCTTGATAATTATTTTTCTGTGCCACCCGCCGAGCAGGCTCGTGCCGCAAAGTCTGCCGGGTTGAAGATCTTCCAGATCAACCTCCCGATGATAAAAAAAAGAGGCTTCGTAACCATGTTTGACATACAGGACGATACTAAGCCTCAGGAATATTCCAATGTCATACAGTCCATCGAGAAGGAAGGCTGGCATTTTCACCATGTGGACTGTGTTTACCGCATAATCGGAAGTGTAAGCCGGGACAGACTATTGACTAACGGGCAAAAAGAAGCTGTCAGTACTGAAATTGTCGGTGTTCATATCTTTTACGCAAATAAGACTAATATCAACTAATTTCGGCTTCGCTTCTTCCTTGCCTAATCTTCGATAAAATAAAACTTCCAGATTTATTGATTAAAATAAAAGTAAAAGTGCAGGGTGTATATCTTTCCACCGTGGCAGAAAATCCTTGGATTTTGTAAATCTGCCGGTGTGAGTTTCCAGAGAAACCGGATAACCGTTTGCAGTATCTTTTCCCAAAACATCTGTTGGATTAACCGAAACAATAATGCCACACTGTGGACAGAGAAAGTAAAGATCTCCGGTATAAGGATTATGTCCCTTTTCCCTGAAGATGAATTCCTTCGATTCAATGG
>MVQR01000444.1 GCA_002067815.1 Syntrophus sp. PtaB.Bin001
CTTTCCCTGCCTTGCCTGGGCCGGTTATCTGAAAGACTGGCCGGGGCCTTCAGAGGGAGAGCGGCCTACGGCCTACATCGTGATTCTCGGTGATACAAACGTGACTCGCAATTTCGGCTGCGACCACGGAATTGCCGCCCAGAGCATTATGCTGGGAGCGGTGGAACGGGGGCTGGGGGGGTGTATGATCGCTTCCATCAAGCGGGAATCCCTGCGGAAAGTTCTGAACATACCGGAAAAGTATGAAATTCTTCTGGTGCTGGCCCTGGGAAAGCCCGGAGAGTCGGTTTTTCTGGAAACCCTTGATTCGGATGGAGACATCCGTTACTGGCGGGATGAGAAAGGCGGCCATCATGTTCCCAAAAGGCCGCTGACGGATATTATTTTATAAAAGCAGTTTCACGCCAGGTCGTACTCAAAGACTTTCCATCGCTCGATTTTCTCAAAAGCGCTTTCAGCCGCCTTGAAAAGGGCCTTAAGTCCTACAGGTTTGATGAAAAAATCGTCAAAACCGGCGGAGCGGCATTCCAGCAGGCCGAAAAAGTTGCTGTATCCGGTCAGGGCGTGGATTACGGCAATCTGGTTTTTCTTTCTGATCTGCCGGCAGAGGTCGATGCCGCTCATTCCCGGGAGCTTGAGATCCAGAAACATGACCATGATGCTTTCCTTGGCGAGAATCTCCAGGGCCGATTCCGCGCTTTCCGCGGTCAGGACCTTATAGTCGTAAAGTTTGAAGGCCTCTTCAAGCATCTGAAGAATCTGCACTTCGTCATCCACAAAAAGTATCTTTTTCTCACTCATGTTCGTTTTTCCTCTTTTTGATATCCGGCAGTTCCCGTATTTCCTGGTGGATATCCATGATTTTGCCGATTCCTACATAATCCTGAACGGAACAGTCTTTTATTGCCAAAAGCTTCCGGGTGATCATTTCCATTCGTGCCGTCTGCTCCTTGATTGACAGGAGCTTTTCCCTGGTTTTCACATCAGTGGCGGAACCGGACAGCAGGAGGTCCGTATATCCCGAGAGAATCTGCATCGGCTGATTGAATTCATGGCAGATTGTTCCCGCCGTGTCCAGCACGCTCTGAAGCCGCATCCGTTGCAACCGTTCTTCCTCCGCCCGTTTCCGGTCCGTGATATCCTGCATCAGCACCAGAATGTGGTCAACATTCTTTAGCGAAATGCGTTCCGCCGAGTATAGACAATTAATGATATTTCCATCTTTTCTCCTCATCGGTACGTCAAGATTACGCACGGAGCCTTTCTCCATTATCATTTTAATTATGAATTCGCGCTGTTCAGGATGGAAGTAGACATTTAGCTCCCGTGATGTTTTTCCCACCACTTCCTGGCGCGTAAACCCAGAGTTTTGCAGATAGCTTTCGTTGACCTCGACTATTATCCCTTCGCGCAATGTGCTGATGGCCATCATGGTGGGATTGCTCTGAAAAGCCTTCAGAAATTTTTCCTCGCTGGTCCGCAGGGCATCTTCGGCCTGCTTGTGATCAGTTATGTCTGTAATAGTTGCGACGATGCCGCTTGGGTTGCCGTCAGCCCTGTGAAAAAGGGCTTTATGGGTAATGACGTGAATCAGAGAGCCGTCTTCAGGGCGGATTGTTGATTCATATGCGGTTCTGCCGCCGGTTTGAATCAACTCCGCATCCACTTTGTAATGCACATCGATCTGGTCCGCTGTTCGAATATCCTGAACGCGTTTGCCCAGAATCTCTTCCCGCCGCACGGCGAAGTATTCCTCGAAAGCCTTGTTGCATCCCAGGTACAGTCCCTCCAGATCCTTGTAAAAGATGGGATTGGGAATGTTATCGATCAGGGTTTGGAGAAAGCGGACCTGCTCGGCCAATTCCGCTTCCAGACGCTTCTGTTCGGCGATGCGGGCCTCCAGAATCCGTTGCATGTTGCGATTTTCCTCCGCCACCTGGGCGGCATAGGACAGTTCATTGCCCAGAAGCAGAATGACAATGGCT
>MVQR01000445.1 GCA_002067815.1 Syntrophus sp. PtaB.Bin001
TCCGCTTTTTCAATGTAACCGTCAGTTATTTTCTGAACCTGTTCCTGGTAATCGTGCATCTGATCCTCGGAAATATCTGTGTTCTTTTTCAAGGTTTTAAATTCCTCATTGGCGTCCCTTCTGGCATTCCGTAACTTAACCTTGCATTCTTCCGTCATTTTTTTAACAACCTTGACCAATTCTTTTCGCCTGGCTTCGGTCAGCGGAGGAATTGAGATACGAATAACTTTTCCGTCATTGTTGGGCACAAGTCCCAGATCTGATTTCTGGATTGCCTTTTCTATCGCGCCAAGCGCACTTGTATCCCACGGAGAAATCAGTATCAAGCGACTTTCAGGAACGGAAAGCGTGGCAACCTGATTGAGAGGAGTAGGTGTGCCGTAGTAGTCCACTTTGATCCCGTCAAGCAGTGATAAAGAAGCCCTGCCCGTACGGACCTTGTTAAAGGACTTTTCAAGGGCCTGCAATCCTTTTTCCATATTCTGCTTCAGTTCATCAAAGACTATTTCCTGCATATTTAATCTCCAACAAGTGTCCCTATTTGTTTTCCGGAAATCCCTCTAACAATATTGCCGGCTTGCTGTAGATTGAACACCAAAATCGGCAGCTGGTTATCCCGGCATAGAGAAATCGCCGTTGCATCCATCACTTTCAGATTCTTTGCCAACACCTCATTGTAACTGATCTTTTCGAACATCACAGCGTCGGGGAATTTCACGGGATCCTTATCATATACCCCATCGACCTTTGTGGCTTTCATGATCACATCAGCCCTGATTTCCATCGCCCGCAATACGGCGGCCGTATCCGTAGTAAAATATGGATTTCCCGTTCCCGCGGCAAAAATTACCACGCGCCCTTTTTCCAAATGCCTCATGGCTTTCCTCTGAATAAAGGGCTCGGCGATTTCCCGCATGGCTATTGCAGTCTGCACTCGGGTTTCGACACCTGCTTTTTCGAAGGCGCCCTGCAATGCCAGACTGTTAATCACTGTTGCGAGCATGCCCATGTAATCCGCTGAGGTCCGATCCATACCTTCTGTGTTGGCCTCAACTCCGCGAAAGATATTTCCGCCGCCTACAACAATTCCCAGCGAAACCCCCAACTGGACCACATCGGCGATTTCAGCGGCAATGGCGCCTAGAACGACGGGATCGATACTTCTGTTCTTCTGATTCCCCATCAGGGCTTCTCCGCTCAACTTCAGCAGCACCCTTTTATAAGCAGATTGTTTCACCAATCCAGTCACTTTCCCTCGACGCGATATTTCTTTAATTTAAGACTTTCAAGAGAAGATTATTTCTTGATTTCTTCTCCAAGCTGATACCGGGCAAAACGGCGAATGACGATATTTTCACCCGTCTTCGCTATCAGGTTGTTGATGAGAGTCTCAACGGTGACGTCCGTATTTTTTATAAATTTTTGTTTTGTAAGACAGACTTCTTCATAATATTTGTTGAGTTTGCCTTCTATAATCTTGTCCCAGATCTTTTCCGGCTTTTTCTCTGCCAGGGCTTGACTGCGATAGATTTCCTTCTCCCTTTCCAGAACGTCTTCCGGAATTTCCTCGGGGGTCACGAAAGTCGGATTGGAGGCAGCCACATGCATGGCAAGATCCCGAGCTGTTGCCTGAAAATCATCTGTTTTCGCAACGAAGTCCGTCTCACAGTTCAATTCAACCATTACGCCGATTCTTCCGCCCATGTGAATGTAGCTGGCAATAGTGCCTTCTTTAGCCGCTTTGGATGAACGTTTAGTTGCGGCAGACATTCCTTTTTTTCTTAAAAAGTCAATTGCCTTTTCAAAATCACCATTTGCCGAGGTAAGGGCTTCCTTGCAATCCATCATACCCGCCCCAGTTTTTGTTCTTAGTTCTTTTACCATTGCTGACGTAATTTCCACTTTCTATTCCTCCTCTGCCTTTGACTGCTCATTTTCGTATTGGTCGGGATCGGCGCCGGTCACCGCGGAAACGCCTTCCTT
>MVQR01000446.1 GCA_002067815.1 Syntrophus sp. PtaB.Bin001
CTTACGGGATTGCCCGGTAATCTGGCCATTGAAAGGGAAATCGGCAGGCGTTTGTCGGAAAAGCGTTTATTTTCCCTCTGTCACGTCGATCTTGACAACTTCAAACCTTTTGCCGACCACTACGGCTACGCCTGGGGCAGTGAGGTTATCAAGGATGTGGGGCTGATGCTCACCGCGATCCTGGGTCGGCAACCCGATCCGAACAACGGGGTATTTGTCGGACACATCGGAGGAGATGATTTCGTGATCATCGCCGATCCCGAACGGGCTGAAGAGATAAGCAAGGAGACGGTCCGCGTTTTTGACGAACAGATAACCCGTTTTTACAGCAACAAGGACAGGGACAAAGGATTCATCATTGCCAAAGACCGTAAGGGTTTAAATCAGAAATATCCACTCATGACGATAACGATCGCCATCGTCACCGATGACGGCCGGAGATTTTCCAATCCGCTGGACATGGCAAAAAAGGCCGCGGCACTGAAGGAATACGCGAAAGCCATGCCGGGCAGCAACTATGTAAAGGAGGAAGATTTTGAAAAGGAGGCAGAATCAGGTGATAAACCATCCCTTCCCACCAAAGTCGTCTAAAAACAACGAATCCCAAATGAATGGACTCCGGATGAAAAGAAGAAACGAAAAGCAGGGAACCTTTATCATAGGGATATCTATCATGGTCTTTATTTTATGCCTGATGACGGCCTGCGCAACAACAGACCCCTCCAATAAGAGAAAACCGACGAGCAATTTACCTGAATCCTTGTCATTTATTGATTCTTTTAATGAAGATACGAAGCTGTTCGATGAAGGACTGACCAGTCTGAAGACGACCCCGGAACGGGCGCCTGATTATGCCGGGGCCAGAATTTTTTTTGAAACGCTTGTCCGAAATCATCCTGAAAGCAAATGGCGAATTCAAGCGGAGCTCTGGCTCGATCAGCTGACCGCTTTTTCCCGACTGGAAGAACAGCTGAAAACCTGTCAAAAAAAGGAGGAAGAAGGCCGAGCGGCCCAGAGCAGGCTTCAACGGGAGAACGAGCAACTTCAAAGGGAAATCCGGCAGCTAAATGAAAAGAACCAGCAGGAGCTAAATCGGGTGAATCAGGAGAACGAGGATCTCAAAAGAGACATCCAACTCCTGAAAAATATGGAAATTCAACGGGAAAAAAGGGAAAGGATGTTGCGCTGACATCAGACAAAACGGACGATGAAGGCGGCATCAGTTTCCTGCATAATGAATCGAAACGAGTCATTTTAATCTGTCTGAAAATATCTACCGGCCTCTAAGATGCTCCCACGCCAGGGTAATGCCAAGAGCCGTTTTCGAATCGACGATCTGACCGTTCTTCATCATATCCAAAGCCTCCGAAAACGAGATTGGAACAAGCTCGATAACCTCGTCCGCATCGGGCGGCAAATTTGCGGCAAAAAGATCCGTAGCCAGATAATAGTACATGTACTCATTGCAGTAGCCGGGCACCAGGTATCCTTCAAACAGTTTGACCAGGTTGCGGGCCTGAAATCCGATTTCTTCCGCAAGTTCCCTTTGAACGCATTCCTCGATACTCTCCGGCCCCTTGTCCATTGCACCGGCGGGTATTTCAAGGAGCATCTGCTCCACCGCCGCCCGATACTGCCTGATGAGAAGAAGCTTTCCCTCTGGAGAAACCGGCACGGCGGCTATGCAAGGCCGGTGGGTGATCCAGCTCTGATTGGCGCGTCTCCCGTCAGGCAGCAGAATCGTACCTTCATAGACCTCAAAGATTCGACTCTCATATACTTTCTTTTCCTCCAGCCGCTTCGGCTTAACTGCGGGCACTCTTTCTTTCCCTCTCTTCTCTAAATCGTTTTCACGGACCTGCGGCAAGCGAAATCAGTTTGTTTCCATAACGGCCAGCAGATAACGCTCTATTTCTTCCTTCTGAAGCAGACCGACCAGGGTATCAACCAGCGCACCAT
>MVQR01000447.1 GCA_002067815.1 Syntrophus sp. PtaB.Bin001
CATTGGCCGTGGTAAGCGATGTCACGTTGATGGCGGGATAGGCAAAGGCATTCTCCCTGGCCCTGGCCAGCATTTTACAAAAAGTTTCATAGTCGGCGACCGGCATAAAAATCCTCCTTCTTACAGTCTTTGTTGTTTTGAATTACGAAATCGAGTCATCAGGAGCACCACCGAGCGGGGCTGCACCGTGTACGTTGAACTTTCGACGGCTGCGGCCTGGGACCATGTAAGGATATCATCGGGCGAACCCAGGAAAGTATCGATGCACCTCCGCCATGGCTCGTACGCATCCTCGACCGGGGGAAGCTCAAACGAAAGCGATTCCCAGTATGCATTAATCATAAGATGCAGCAGGAGCTGGTTTCCCGGAACGGAAACTGTAGCCGATAGGGTGTGAGACTCATTCCCCCAGTCCGGGGTGTTGAGCTTGACCCCGTGCCAGGAAACCGGCTGGTCACGCAGCAATTCATTCAAAGTGGTTTCCGGCCGCTCGATCGGCAATTCGCGATTCCGACGAACCATGATGAGTAGCTTTGCAAAGCGGTGGATGTCTGAGTGTTTCAAAACCAGCGCCCAATTCAACCAACTGATTTCGTTATCCTGGCAGAAGGCGTTGTTGTTGCCGCCCTGGCTGCGCCGCACTTCGTCACCCATAAGCAACATGGGCGTGCCGATCGAAAGGAGGGTTAGGGTGAGAAAATTTTTTACCTGGCGATTCCGCAACCGCTCAACCTCCGGGTCATCAGTGGGACCTTCGACACCGCAATTCCAGCTCAGATTGTCGCCCGATCCGTCACGGTTTCCCTGGTTGTTGCCCTCATTGTGCTTTTCGTTGTAGGAGACAAGATCGTTAAGGGTGAAACCGTCGTGACAGGTGACGAAATTTATGCTCTGCTCCGGTTCACGCTCTTCGTAACCATAGATATCGGGACTGCCGAGGAGCCGCTGGGCAATTCCTCTTACCCTGCCGTTATCGCCTTTTAAGAAGGCTCTAACATCGTCGCGAAAGCGGCCGTTCCATTCCTTCCAGCTGTCGCCGACGAAACTGCCCACCTGATAGAGCCCTGCAGCATCCCAGGCTTCGGCTATCACCTTGACGTTAGCCAGCACTGGATCAGATTCGATGTCCCAGAGGATGGGCGGGGAAGGCATGGGCCGGCCGTTTTTGTCACGGGAAAGGATGGAGGCCAGATCGAAGCGAAAGCCGTCAACGTGCATCTCGCTGACCCAGTAACGGAGGCTGTCGAGTATCAAACGCCGGAAGATGGGTTCATTGGCGTTCAATGTATTGCCGCACCCCGTGTAATCACTATACGAAGCCTTGTCCGTATCAAGGATGTAATACTCTTCATTGGACAGACCGCGGAAGCAGAAGGTAGGACCGTCGGAATCTCCTTCCGCGGTATGATTGTAGACGACATCCAGGATAACCTCGATACCGGCACGATGCAGCGCCTTAACCATGTCCCGGAACTCGTCCAGAACGCCCAGCGGATCGGAGCTTGAACTGTAACCGGGATGAGGCGCAAAAAACGAGATTGGTGAATATCCCCAGTAATTACATAACCCGGGCGGGCCGTCCTGTTCGTCAAAGGCAAAGACGGGCAGCAGTTCGACGGCGCTGATTCCGAGGTCCTGCAAATAGGGAATTTTTTCAATCAATCCGGCATATGTGCCTCTTTTGGCGGCATCGATCCCGGAACTTGGATGCTTCGTAAAGCCGCCCACGTGCAGTTCGTAGATGACAGTTTTGGTGAAGGGTATTCGCAACTGAATGTCTCCTTCCCAGTCATAGGTGGCAACATCGGCGACTACGCTTTTCATGGCGGTGGCGGTATTTTCTCCCGGCCGGCGCGCAGCATCCCGGCTGTATCCGGCCGGTTTGGCGACACACTTCCCGTAAGGGTCGAGCAGCACCTTGTCGGGGTCAAAACGCAGTCCACGTGCCGG
>MVQR01000448.1 GCA_002067815.1 Syntrophus sp. PtaB.Bin001
CGATGCAATCAACCTGCAAATTCAACATTTACCTTGCGGGTCAACCTTGAAATTTGCCGTGAAGCTGTTTTTTGATGATAGACGCCTTTGGCTCCTGCCTTGGCGATGACTGGAATAGCCTTTTTCAGGGCGTCCCGCGCTGTTTCGCCGTCTTTGGACTCGACTGCTGTTATTATCGATTTGATATACGTTTTAACTTTAGATTTTATCGAAACATTCCTTACCCGACGTTTTTCGTTTTGCCTGCTTCTTTTTTCTGCGGATTTATGTGTAGCCAAGAATTATCCTCCTTCAATTATAACGAATATGTAAATTAAACTTACTATATGAAACCTACTACTATGTCAAGGCAAAATTGCTGACAATAATATCAAGCAATTTAATGTCTTTAGTTGATTGCCAAACAGGCTGTTTATGATTAAATTATCAAAACCAAAATGGTTGCCGATAAGATGAAAAGATTGAAAAGGTTTGAGATTTCGATGAATTTGTATTATTATTCTACCATCAAAAAGCGTTTTTCAGTCTGGATCCGGTCAACTCCACTACCCTTAACAAACGGCACAATTGTTTCATGTTAAGGTCCGGCATTGTCGAATGTTAATATTAGGCAAATAACTTGTAATGGAATACTAGATTGGATAGCAGATTTAAAAGTATGCTTTAAAAACAGAAATCGACGGCAAAACTAACATATTAAAAAGCTAACTCAGATCGAACAGAAGCAGAAGGAAAGGCAATCTAGGCAGGAATCAGGAAAAATATGCACAGAGGAACGAATCCGATAAATAATTCTGACCAAGAACTAAATGTCAAGCAGGAAAGTGAAGTTATGGAACCTCGAATGTATCGAGTAATCCTTCACAACGACAACTACACTACTATGGATTTTGTTGTGCATATTTTGATGACTGTGTTTCATAAACCAGCCGCACAGGCAACTAAAATCATGTTGGATGTACATAAAAAAGGACAAGGCGTTTGTGGTGTTTACACCTATGATATCGCGTCAACTAAAATTGCCCAGGTTCATTTTATGGCCAAACAAAGGGAATATCCTCTTAGATGCAGTATGGACGAAGCATGAAAAAGGAATATCTCATAAATGATTACGTTTGCTGATTCAGACAGAGAAAGCGGTTGACCTAGACACCATGAGGTTATCAAAACCTAGAGGGGAAAACTATGAGAATCAGTGAAAATTTAAATCAAATTATTATGGCGGCTTACGCAGAAGCGAAATCAAGACACCATGAATTTATCACGCCGGAGCATTTGCTTTATGCAGCCCTTTTCTTTGACGAAGGACGCGATATCATTGAGAGATGTGGAGGAAATCTGGATCATTTAAGAAAAACCCTTGAACATCATCTCCATGATTCCCATACCAGGATGAATGAATCGGATGCAATTCAATCCCTGGGTTTTCAAAGCGTTTTGGAACGGGCTGTCTGGCACAATTCGTCATCACAAAAAGAAATTCTGGATCTTGGGGACGTACTTGTATCTATCCTGGAAGAAAAAGAGTCCTTTGCATCTTATTTCCTGGCTCAAGAAGGAATAACCCGACTTGTGTTGTTGAATTATATTTCTCACGGTATTTCGGCAGGAATGGAACAGAACTCTCAAGGGGACAATCAGAAATCAGATTGTGAAAGGATACGCAGGGAACAGGAAAATAACAAGAGCGAAGTGCTCAAAGCATTTACTGTTGATTTGACCGCAAAGGCCATGCAGGGAGAGGTCGATCCATTAATCGGCCGGGAAGATATTCTTGATCGAACAATCCAGGTTCTTTGTCGACGGTTGAAAAATAATCCAGTTCATGTGGGAGACCCCGGCGTAGGAAAAACTGCACTGACAGAAGGGTTGGCCCAGCTTATTGTGAACGGCAAGGTACCGAGGCGATTGAAAGACGCCAAGATTTATTCATTGGATATGGGTGC
>MVQR01000449.1 GCA_002067815.1 Syntrophus sp. PtaB.Bin001
GGCAAACGATTACAGGCTTGAGGATATTCTTCCGGAAAAAACGCGAAAGACCCGAACGCCGCAGTTTCTGCAACCGCGGATTATAAAACAGGCGCCGCCTCGCTACCGGAACGAAATCTCCCGATATATCATCTTCAGAGACGAAACGCTCTGCAAGGGCTGTGGTCGCTGCGCTGAAATATGTCCTCAGGGCGTGCATGTAAAAAAACCCGGCTACAAGTATTTTACCCAGCCGAAGCTTCATCTCTGCATCGGACCGGCCTGTGAAAAGAAGGGATGCTACTGTGTTGCTGCCTGCCCTCAGGGGGCGTTGCGCATCGAAGTCAATCCCATGATGAAGGCCCTGGGCGATCACCGCTGGACGGCGGAAATGATTCTCGCCACCTGGAAGATGGCCGAAACCGGCGATGTCCCTCCCAAAGATCACGGTTATGACTTCGAGACAGGCGACTCTGGAGGCGGATTCGACCGCATCCGCTTCAAGTTTCCCGCGCAGCCTCCTGTGGAATTGAAACCCGAGGAAATCGACACGACCCTGGAACTGAACCGGCGCAATGACGGCCGGCCGAAGATCAGGATCGACGTCCCCTGGTACGGCGGAGGCATGTCCTTCGGTTCGGTGAGCAATACGACCCAGCTTTCCAAGGCGCGCACCGCCGTGGCCTGGAACACCTTAACCTGCACCGGCGAAGGCGGTTACATGGAGCGAATGCGGCCTTACGACGATCACATTATCACCCAGGTGGCCACCGGCCTCTTCGGGGTCCGAGAAGAGACGATCCAGCGCGTTCCCATCGTGGAATTCAAATACGCCCAGGGAGCCAAGCCGGGATTGGGCGGACATCTTTTGGGCGACAAAAATACGCCCGCCGTGGCCCGGATGCGGGAAACCGTGGTGGGAATTTCCCTGTTCTCCCCCTTCCCCTTCCACAGCGTCTACTCCATCGAAGACCACATGAAGCATATCGACTGGATAAAGCACATCAACCGGCGGGCGCTGATCTCGACAAAAGTTTCGACACCCAACGACGTGGACATGGTAGCCGTGGGCAGCTACTCGGCGGGAACGCACATCGTGCATCTGGACGGCGGTTACGGCGGCACCGGGGCGGCACCGGATATCGCCAAGAAGAATATCGCCATGCCCATCGAATACGCCATCCCCAAGGTGCACAACTTCCTCGTGGCCGAAGGAGCCAGGGATCAGGTCACCCTGATCGCCAGCGGAGGGATACGCAACCCCTATGATGTGGCCAAGGCCATTGCCCTGGGTGCGGACGGTGTCGTCGTCGGCACAGTGGAAATGGTGGCCCTGGGATGCGTCCGTTGCGGACGCTGCTCCGCAGGACGCGGCTGTCCCCGTTCCATCGCCACAACGGACAAACAACTGGCGGCAAAAATCGACCTGGAATGGGGAACGCAGCGGCTGATCAATGTCTACAACGCCTGGAGGAACGAGTTGATCCGGATCCTGCAGCGCCTGGGGATTACCAGCGTGGCGGCGCTCCGGGGCCGATCCGACCTCCTGATGCATCTGGATTATACGAACGACGCGGAGGTTTGCGCGTGAAGACAGAAGAGATAAAATCAATTCTCGCCTCGAAGAGGAGGCTTCTTGAGCAGTACGATCTTCCGGCCGTCGTCGGCAAGGGCGAGGAAGAAGGCGGCTGCGGAGTCGTGGGCTTCTGCTGCACGGAACCCGTCGGCGGCAAGCATATCTACGAACCTTCCAAGCAGATGCACAACAGGGGGAACGGCAAGGGCGGAGGGATTGCCGCAGTCGGATTCGTCCCTGAAGAACTGGGCGTCAGCCGGGAAGTCCTGGAAGACTGCTACATGTTGCACATCGCCCTGCTGGAGCCGGAGGTAAAGGAAGAAGTGGAAAACGATTTCATCTCTCCCTTCTTCGATGTCGCTTCCTTCCGAATGCTCGAA
>MVQR01000450.1 GCA_002067815.1 Syntrophus sp. PtaB.Bin001
GATTCGTCGCCCCGTAAGCTGCATGCCATCATAGACACTACACCGGCATGGAAACCAATCGTCGAAGCACTAAAGAATCTCGAAAAGGGGGGGCGGTTGGTCATCAACGCCATCCGTAAGGAGGAAAGGGACAAAAGCGAGTTGCTGCATCTCGATTATCCTGATCATCTCTGGCTGGAGAAGGAAATCAAAAGCGTGGCGAATGTCACCCGGCAGGATATCCGGGAATTTCTGGAACTGGCAGCCGAAATTCCTCTTCATCCGGAAACGCAGGAATACGAATTGCATGATGCCAACAGAGCGCTGGCCGAATTGAAGGAAGGAAAGGTTCGAGGCGGCAAAGTTCTTGTCATGAAAGATTATTGAAAGTAGAAAAGATTTTATCCCTAATTTAGATTCCATATCAAAGCGCTGGCTTCGGTGGCTGCATTATCGGCACCCTTGCTATCATCTTCGATCTGGAAGCGGAATAATAACCTTTTGCCGGAAATTAGATAAATTGACAACGATGGCTACAATCACAGATAAAGAAATGCTCCTGGAGCAGCTTCAGCAATCCATCGCCCGGATGCCGAGTCTTTCTGCAACAATGCAGAAAGTCCTGGAAATCTGCAACGCTCCCGAGACATCTCCTAACGATTTGAACCGAGTTATATCTCTGGACCCTGTCCTAACAGGAAAAGTGCTCAAATTGATCAATTCGGCTTATTATTCCCTGCGCAGCCCGGTCACAAATCTTACGCGGGCCGTCATCATGCTCGGCATCAATACGGTGAAAAATCTGGCTTTAAGCACGGCAGTATTGAAAAGCCTTGGAGGGAAAGGATCTTTTAATGGTCTTTCCGCCAACAACTTCTGGCTACATTCCTTAGGGGTCGGAGTGGCGGCAAAGTTTCTCGCGGCCGAACAGGGGGTTCTCCTTGCAGAGAGAGAGGAATATTTTGTTGCGGGGCTGCTTCATGATTTGGGAAAAATTCCCCTCAATCGGGAATTTTCCACCGAATATTCAGATGCCCTGCTGATAGCGAAGCAGGAAAAAAGACCGCTGCATGAGGTTGAGGAGGAAATTTTTGGAATCAATCACTGCATTGTGGGAGAAATGATTATCACCAAGTGGCAATTGGGTAAAAATCTTCTGAATGCACTTCGCCATCATCATCAACCAATGGAAACTCCAAATGAGGGCGAATCCTTTGTTTCCATTATTTCTATGGCTAATTTTCTGATCAACACCATGGGAATCGGATCAGCGGGAAACCCCATGCAGAACCAGGACATACTGCCAGCCCTGATTCGGATTCACGATGCGAAGATGGATCATCCCACACTTTTCAATCTACAGAACACCGTTCAGGAAGAAGTCGAAAAAGCCAAAATCTTTCTTCAAATAGGCCGTTAACAATTTCGATAAATTATGGGAATTTATTTGCAGGTTTGGAGATTTGTCGGTTTGTATATTAAGCCTGATCAGGCCTGCACTGAGTCAACATCTGGAAATATTCGGCCGCCACAAGGGAGGCGGGATAAAGAATTTCCTCCTCCATCTGGGCGTGCATAATAAACCGTTCAACAAATTTAACGTATTCATTTCTGCCCTGCAGTAGAGCCGATTGAGAAATACTTTTCAGCGATGCGACAATGGCCTTGTGTTCTTCAAAGAGTTCCTCGTATAGACCGCTTTTCAGGTCTTCGGCTATGACCTTCAAAGCCTCCATTTGATCGGTAATTTTTCTTTCAGCAAGATTCGACAATGCGTCCAGAGCCAGCAGGACTCTTTCCTCTTCCTTGATGGCATGCATGTAAAAAAGTTCCATCAATGTGCGTGCCGCCACACCTAAATCACTGTTTTCTTTAGTAAGAGCATAAAGTTGCTCACGCAATTCGAGATGTTCCAGCCTAAGTGATTTAGGAACCTTCAGTTCCAC
>MVQR01000451.1 GCA_002067815.1 Syntrophus sp. PtaB.Bin001
ATTCTGGATGACAAGCGGTCCATAGAACAAATATACATCTTCGTTCGTAACGCCTTCTGCGCGAGGCTCTTCTACAAACAACGATATATTGAACCGCCCTGAATTGGCATAATAGGAATACTGCAATGGATGCCTGGATTCCCGCTTCCCGGACAGGGGCGGGGCATCGAAGAAGATCGACCAGCCTTGCCCCGGAATTTTAATCTCGACGTCTCCGGCAACAAGCGCCGACCGAACGGATACAGGATTAGGAGCCTTCAACTCCTCCAACGTGCGCTGAAACTTTTCGTTTTTCAGGTAACGGGCAAAGGAACCATCGGTGGCAGGATCGGGCATTTCTTCACCGGGAATTATGTTTTCCCTGAACTGAAATGCACGCTTTAAGTTGAGTATCGCCTGATCCGGATCATTCATCTCGGCATAAGCGCAGGCCAGGTTATAATAGAAATTCGGATATTTATCATCCTTTGATAAACCATACTCGAAGGTTTTCTTTGCTTTTTTGAGATTCCCGGTAAGCCCGTAACTCATCCCCAGGTTATCGACGACGACCCGCCACATGTTTTTTTCAAGGGTCGGCACTTTTTTTTCCAATGCAAGCGCCTTTTCGTAAAAAGGAATCGCCTTTTTGTAGTCTCGATCGAAGTATGCGGCGTTCGCCAAACTGACATAATACATCGTTTCCAGGGCGATATCCTCTCTCGAACCGGACTGTGCCTGTGAAACAAGAATAAATCCCAACAAAAAAACCATTATTAATTGATTCGCAAGTTTCTTCTTCATTTTAACTCCTTGTTAAATTTTCCATTTCCATAACAAGAGCAAATATGCCGGGATATTTCTTATTAGCAAACTTTGCACCCTGATCTTCCTTCTTGGAATTTTCCCATGCGCCTTCTCTATTATCCTTTGCTTAATATAAGTAATATGAATTTGACATATTCCAATAGTTTAAATAATAAGGGTTATAACTTAATAAGTACCAGCTTTCAGTCCCAATATATTCGAAAGGGAAAATCCTGAATTTCTAAAGAAGCGAGATGACTCAAACCGCACTGGCGGATATTCCGCCTCTGATTGCCGATCAGCAGGTCGCGGATCCGATCCGCAGATTCCTCACCCACATTCTGAACAGGAAAGAGCAGGGAATCCGCCTGGTCGGCCTGTACTGCAGCTATGCTCCGGTCGAGCTGATCCGGGCCATGGACGCCGTTCCTGTTTCCCTCTGCGCCGTTTCTCACCGTACAATTCCGGCCGCGGAAGCGGTTCTGCCCGCCAATCTTTGTCCCCTGATCAAATCGAGTTACGGATTCATCCTGACTGACTCCTGCCCTTTTTTCGCCCTTTCCGACGCCGTGATCGGGGAAACCACCTGCGACGGCAAGAAGAAGATGTTCGAACTGATCTCCCATCTGAAGCCCATCCACATTATGGACCTTCCCCAACTGCCCGATGAGCCTGAAGCTCTGGAGCGATGGACAATTACGGTTCACAAACTAAAGGATTTTCTGGAGACGACTTTTCAGGTCAGTATTTCCGACGACCGGCTTGAAGAGGAAATACGGGAGACCAACAGCAAAAACGATCTGATGGACCGTTTTTTTCCCTATCTGGGCTGTTGTCCCTCTCCCGTCCACTGGCGGGAGATATATGACATCATCGGCCTCGAACATGTTACGACAAGCAAGGAATTTCAGGATCTTATAGAAATAAGTTCCGCCATGCTGGATGAGCGGATTGCCAGGGGGATTTTTTTCGGAACTTCATCTTCCCCGAGGGTGCTGGTAAGCGGCTGTCCGGTCGGCGGGGATGCATGCAAAGTACTGCAGATTATTGAAGAAGCCGGTGGGGTGATTGTGGCCCTGGAGGCCTGCAGCGGGATGAAAAATTACGCCTTCCGGATTGCGGAGAAT
>MVQR01000452.1 GCA_002067815.1 Syntrophus sp. PtaB.Bin001
TTCTGGAGACACATCGATCCCACAGACAGCGGGGGACAATTCGTTGACCGCGGCCCTCAATATCGGAGCGCAATTTTTTATCACGATGACGGACAGAAGCAAGCAGCGGAAAAATCGAAAGAGAACCTGGAAAAATCGGGAAAGTTCAACAAACCTATTGTTACAGATCTGATTAAATTCACAAAGTTTTATGAAGCAGAAGATTATCATCAGAACTATGCGAAGAAAAATCCTCTACGATACAAATACTACCGGTATTCATCCGGTCGGGACCAGTTTCTGGAAAAAGTCTGGGGAAAAGCGGTCGGCACGATCTCTACCGATATCGAAAATAAATACAAGAAGCCCGATGAGGCAACCTTGAGAAAGACCCTGACGCCGCTGCAATACAAGGTGACCCAGCAGAACGATACGGAACCTCCTTATAAAAATGAATACTGGGATAACAAAAGGGAAGGAATCTATGTGGATATAGTTTCCGGAGAGCCGCTTTTCAGCTCCAAGGACAAATATGATTCCGGAACGGGCTGGCCCAGCTTTACGAAGCCCTTGGAACCGGGCAATATCGTGGAAAGAGAAGACCGAAGCCTTTTTTCCACGCGAACGGAAATTCGAAGCCGGCATGCCGATTCCCATCTCGGTCACGTTTTCCCCGACGGACCGAAACCGACCGGACTGCGATACTGCATGAATTCCGCCGCCCTGCGCTTTATTCCCAAAGAGGACCTGGAAAAGGCCGGTTACGGCAAGTACTCAAAAATGTTCAATTAATTTGTAGAAGGTACATCCCATATATAATAGTAGCGAATTCCGATATGATCGATTCCCTCGTTCTCTCCCGGTAGTACCCACTTGTGAGACATATGGTCATAAAAGAAGGAAATGCCTTGATTTTCCCAGATTTTATATCCTAATTCCACGGCAAGACGCGGCAGGACCCGATAGCCGAAGCCGCAGTCGCTGCGCCTCTCACAATCTTCTTCATCCTTGTGCAAAGGCCCGTTATGGATCGCCAGCCCCACTCCCCCGGCAATAAAGAGATTTTTTGTCACATTAAAGGTGAACTTATTCAAAAGTTCATTTGAAAGGCTGAATTCATAAGTTACCCCGGCATAGAAAGCACTGGTATCGCCATTGAAGTTGGGAGTCAGGCCGAATGTCGGGTAGGGTTTGCCCAGCCAACGCCAGGGTTTCCAATCAGGAGGGTTAAGCTGGAGTTCCAGATTGGGATCGACCCCGGTTTCATGACGATCGCTGATTGGTCCGTAGTCATGAAGACAGATTCCAAAAGCCGTTTTATAAAGGAATTTCTGCGTGCTGTTTTCTTCCGTAAAGGCTTGCCCCGGTAACAAACCACCCAGAATGATAAGAATCAGGAAAATGGATCGAGGTTTCATTATGCCTCCAAGAATTGGCTGTAATTCTACAGGGCAAGACCTATCTCCCCAAAAAGAAAACACATAAAATACCGGTAGTTATTTTATAAAGATTTTTCCCTGATCAGTCAATAGTTACCTTTTTATCTTCTTTGGGACATCGACAGGTCAGGCAACTGGAAGCAGCCGCGGGAAGTTTTCCGACTAAGAGATTGACATTGCCCGGAGGTTACCCTATAGTCCCTCCAAGTAATTGATCTGACAAAGGCAGGTATCAATGCAGATTCAGGATGTTTTTTCCCGTTATGGTTCGGATTTGAAGCGTGTTGAAGCGGAAATGGAATTTCATCTCCGCTCCGAAGTTACAATAATTCCCGAGATAGTCAGCCACCTCTTGGGCAGCGGCGGCAAGCGTTTCCGGCCGCTGCTGGTGCTGATCGCCGCCGATCTTTTCGGCTACCGGGGGAAACGCTGCCATACGCTTTCCGCAGTCATCGAATTCATCCATACCGCCAGCCTTTTCCATGA
>MVQR01000453.1 GCA_002067815.1 Syntrophus sp. PtaB.Bin001
TTCATTGTCGTATTTTAAAATCTCTTTTCTTTCGGAGTTCAAAACCCAGAGGAAGCCATTGCCGCAGCATCCACCTTCCCAGGCAAGGCCGCAGATGTTCATGGGCTTTCGCCGCAGTGCGAAGGCATCCTTGCCGAAAGAAAAAGATCCTTCTGCGCCAAAGTCCTCGTAGTTACCAGCATATAGCTCTGTTTCTATATTCCTTACGTTTACAATGAAGCTGCCTCTCCCGATCATCAGGTCTCTACCGTCCCAACCCAGGGCGCTGGGCGCATCGTCGTTGGGGTAGTTCAGCACCAGATCAGGGTTTCGAATCTGCGATGTGCAGCCGCAGATCAAAAGAAGGGACAAGCCAATTAAAATCGGGGTTACACAACACTTTTGCATTAGGTTTTTCAGAAGCTTCACGGCATACTCCTTTCCTAACAGGAATCATTATTTAGATAGGAACGTCCTTCCTTGAGAGAAATATGGGGAAGAATGTTATTGCACTCAATGCAATAATCATGCGTGATCGGCAATTTCTGCGTGTAGGTTTGAGGAAAAAATAAAAAAACAACCGAAGACGGGGGACGATTTTGGCGGGAAGATTATGGCAAGGCGGAGGCGATGCAGTATATGCAGACTTATGTTGAGTAGCCGGCAGGGTGTCGGCGGAGATAGGCTTGTATGAATATGTCAGCTTTCTGTCCGCGATACCAGTATTTTATCGACTCGCCGGCCATCCATGTCGACAACTTCGCATCTAAGCCCTCTCCATACGAAATGCTGTCCTTCCGTCGGTACGGTGCCGATCTTGGCCATGACGAAACCGCCCACGGTATTCATCCCTGTTTGATCTTCGTCGCCCAGTTCACCGACCTCCATGTAATCCATGAACTCATCGAGGGGCAGGCTGCCGGCGATGAGCCACGAGCCGTCATCCCGTTCCACGATTTCCTTTGCGCCTTCGGCTGCGTCTTCAATATCTTCGAAAACTGATTCCAAAATATCATTGAAGGTAACGAGGCCAAGAATCTCGCCGTATTCATCCACTACAAGGGCGATATGCATTCCCGATTTTTTGAAGAGTTCCATGACTTTGACCGCCGGCGTCGTTTCGGGAACATAAAGGGGCTTCCGGCATATGTCTTTCAGATTGAACGGTTTTCCCTCCATGGTCAGGGCAAGCAGCTCTTTCGCCCTGAGAACTCCGACCATGTTATCCAGGGTGCCCTGGACAACTGGGTAGAAGGAATAAGTATGCTGAGCGATCTTTTGTTTTGTTTCCTCAAGGCCTGCATTCAGGTCAAGCCATACGATGTCGGCTCTGTGGGTCATCAGATAAGCAACCTTCCGGTCGGCCAGGCGAAAAACACGCTCGATAGTATCCTGCTCAAATTCCTGAAAGGTGCCCGCCTGCGTTCCCTGGTCAATCAGCAGCTTTATCTCTTCTTCTGTTACGGCTGGTTCGGTGGAAGGTTTCACATTGAAAATACTCAGCATCAGGTTTGTCGAGCCGCTGAGCAAGAGCACCAGGGGATGCGTCAGCCGCGAAAGGCGTTTGATCGGAATCGCCACGAGGCGGGCCAGCTTTTCCGGGTGATTGAGGGCAAGTCGCTTCGGAACCAGTTCCCCGATTATCAGGGAAAAATAGGTTATCAGGACGACGACGATTCCAAAGCTTATGGTATGGCTGTATGGAGCGATCCGGGGAAAAACGGAGAGATACGCGGCCAGCATATCGGCTATCGTTGCCCCGCCGAAAGCGCCTGCCAGGATTCCGACAAAGGTGATGCCGATCTGAATGGTGGACAGAAAACTGTCCGGCGACTCGGCGAGTTCCAGCGCGATCCGCGCCTTCGAATCACCTTCCTTCGCCAGCTTTTCCAGTCGGGTCTTTCTGGCTGAAACAAGAGCAAAT
>MVQR01000454.1 GCA_002067815.1 Syntrophus sp. PtaB.Bin001
CACCAGGGTATAGTCGGCATATGCGAAGTTTATCGTTATAAGGAACTGGAAGATGTCATCGCCAATCGTCATCCGTCCTGCCGGTACGATCTGCTGCTTATTCTGGATGGTATCCTGGATCCACACAACCTTGGGGCGCTCATTAGGACTGCACATTGTTTTGGAGCCAATGGGGTCATTCTGCCTGAACACCGTGCGGCTTCCGTAACGCCGACCGTCATAAAAACCTCCGCAGGTGCCGCCCGCTATCTTCCCATAGCCCGGGTTGCCAATCTTGCCTATTCCCTGGACGAATTGAAAAAGCGAGGATTCTGGATTTACGGAGCTGACGCAAATGCCACTTCCATTGCATCAGCACCGGATTATCAGGGTGCCGTGGGCCTTGTCATGGGTGGAGAAGGTAAAGGAATGAGACCATTGATCCGAAAAAAATGTGATTTTTTGATTTCTATACCCATGCTTGGAAAAATTGATTCCCTTAACGTATCCGTTTCGGCAGGGATTCTTATGTATGAAATCCGCAGAAAGGCAGGTTGGCATGATTCGTGATATGTAATCTGAGGATTTAAAGGCCGAACTTTGTCGGTCAGTCACGACTGGAAGGAGTTGTTGCCATGCCTGAATTTCTGTGGGAAGCAACCACCCGAAAGGGTGAGGTCAAGAAGGGTGAAATGACTTTTGCCGATGAAGCCGCTTTAAAAGCGCTGCTTCGCAGGCAAGGTTTCAAAGCCATCAATATTAAGAAAAAGCCCAAAGATCTTCTAGAATATCTGCCTTTTCTCAAACAAAAAGTAAAAGAGAAAAATATCGTCGTCTTCGCCCGAATATTTTCAACGATGATAAATTCAGGTCTGCCGCTGATTCAATGCCTGGACCTCTTGGCTCAGCAGGAATCCAATAAAACTTTTGCCAAGATTATTTATGCAATTAAGGAAGATATCGAAGGTGGAGCTTCTTTGACGGAGGCCCTAAAAAAATATCCCCAAATTTTTGACGAACTCTTCGTCAATCTAATTGCCGCAGGAGAAAGCGGTGGTATCCTTGATGTTATTTTAGGGCGGCTTTCTGTATACATGGAAAAAGCTCAGAAATTAAAACGCAAAGTCAAGGGAGCAATGACCTATCCAATAAGCGTGCTGGTTATTTCCATCGGGGTTGTTACTTTATTGCTATTAAAAGTTATTCCCGTATTTTCGAAAATGTTTTCCGACATGGGAAGTGCATTACCGGCGCCGACCCAGTTTCTTGTCGATGCCAGTGCCTTCATGCAGAACTATTTCATTTTTATGATTATAGGTGTCGTTGCCGCAATCTTTGGTTTTAAACAATTTTACCGAACAGAAAAAGGGACTTACGTGGTGGACAGTATGGTTCTTAAACTGCCTGTCTTCGGGATACTACTAAAAAAGGTTGCCGTGGCCAAATTTACCCGAACACTTTCCACGATGATGAGCAGTGGAGTTCCCATTCTTGATGGTTTAGCGATTGTCAGTAAAACTTCTGGAAATAAAATTGTTGAAGATGCGTTGATGAACACGAGACGAAGCATCAGCGAAGGGAAAACGATTGCTGAACCGCTTGAAGCCTCAGGGTTGTTTCCTCCCATGGTCGTTCAGATGATTGCCGTAGGCGAGCATACCGGCGCCTTGGATGCCATGCTTGCCAAAATAGCTGATTTTTATGATGATGAAGTGGATGCAGCTGTAAGTGCTATGACAGCGCTTTTGGAACCTTTCATGATGGTGTTTCTGGGAGGCGTTGTTGGTGGTATGATCATCGCCATGTATTTGCCGATTTTCAAGATGGCATCTGTCGTGGGGTAGTAAAATGGTCGGGATGGCGCGATTTGAACGCGCGACTCCTGCGTCCCGAACGCAGTGCCCTACCAAGCTGGGCCACA
>MVQR01000455.1 GCA_002067815.1 Syntrophus sp. PtaB.Bin001
AGATGTGCTGACCACCTCGATGAAGTCCGTGGGCGAGACCATGGCCATCGGCCGGACGTTCAAGGAAGCCCTGCAGAAGGCGGTACGTTCCCTGGAAATCGGCCGCTTCGGGATTTCCGAGACCCTGCCGCAGTCACCAAATATGGACGAGCAGATAAAAGCAAAACTGATCACCCCCAATTCGCTGAGGCTCTTCTATCTTGCCGCCGCCTTCGAATTCGGGATGACCTTGGAAGAGATTCATCGGCTGACACAGATCGATCCCTGGTTTCTCGATCAGATCCGCCAGATTATCCGGGCCGAAGCCGTCTTCCGGCAGGAGGAGTCATCGGAAAAGGCGCTCCGGGAAGCAAAGCGCTGGGGTTTTTCGGACCGGAGGCTGGGAGAACTCTGGAAAGTTCCGGAAAGCGAGCTCCGCAGCCGCCGTTTTTCCGAAAACCTGCTGCCGGTCTATAAGCTGGTCGACACCTGCGCCGCCGAGTTTGAAGCCTACACCCCCTATTACTATTCTACATATGAGGAAGAAAGCGAGGCGCGGCCTTCGGAAAAACCCCGGGTGCTGATCATCGGCGGCGGTCCCAACCGAATCGGGCAGGGCATCGAGTTCGATTACTGCTGTGTCCATGCCTCCTTCGCCCTTCGGGAGGAAGGCTACGAAAGCCTCATGGTGAACTCCAATCCGGAGACGGTGAGCACCGATTACGACACCTCCGACAAGCTTTTTTTCGAACCAGTTACCTTGGAAGATGTTCTTCACATCCTCGCCTGCGAAAAGCCCGTGGGCGTCATCGTCCAGTTCGGCGGTCAGACGCCTCTGAATCTGGCCAAGGGTCTGGAAGCCGCAGGGGCTAAGATTCTCGGTACATCGCCCGATTCCATCGACCGGGCGGAAGACCGGAAACGTTTTCAGGAAATCGTCGACAAGCTTAAATTGAAACAACCGGAAAACGCGACGGCGACGGATGTGGCCGGGGCCCTGAATGCGGCGGAACATATCGGCTATCCGGTGCTGGTGAGGCCTTCCTATGTTCTGGGTGGCCGCTCCATGGAAATAGTCTACGACGCTGACAGCCTGAGCCAGTTCATGGAGAAGGCCCTGAAGGTCTCTCCCGATCATCCGATTCTCATCGATCAGTTTCTGGAAGACGCCATCGAAGTGGATGTGGATGCCATCAGCGACGGCACTGAAACAGTAGTCGCCGGCATCATGGAGCATATCGAAGAAGCGGGGATACATTCTGGCGACAGTGCCTGCGTTCTCCCCACTATGAGCTTCTCCGAAGAGTTTCTCGAATTGATCGAGCGTCAGACGAAACTGATTGCCCGGGAACTGCAGGTGGTCGGCCTGATGAATATCCAGTATGCCGTGAAAGACGGCGCTCTTTACCTGCTGGAGGTCAACCCCCGGGCCTCGCGTACGGTGCCCTTTGTCAGCAAGGCGATCGGCGTCCCCCTGGCCAAGCTGGCGACCAAGGTCATGCTGGGGCGATCGCTGAAGGACCTTGGTTTTACGGAAGCTCTTCGTCCCGCCCACATTTCGGTCAAAGAGGCCGTTTTCCCTTTCAACCGATTCCCCAATGCCGAGATCGTCCTGGGGCCGGAGATGAGGTCCACGGGGGAAGTCATGGGAATCGACGCGTCGTTCGGGCTGGCTTTCGCCAAATCCCAGATGGCGGTTGGATTTGCAATTCCGCAGGAAGGGCGGGTTTTCATCAGCGTCCATGACATACATAAGGAGAGGATCGTTCCCATTGCCCGGCGTTTCCGGGAGATGGACTTCGAGATTCTGGCGACGAAGGGAACGGCGGCATATTTATGTGAACACGGCGTTCCTGCGGAATCGATCCTCAAGGTCAGCGAAGGCCGCCCGCACATCGTCGACAGGATCAAAAAC
>MVQR01000456.1 GCA_002067815.1 Syntrophus sp. PtaB.Bin001
CGAGGATCGCCTGCGCATGCTCCGGGCGGTAAGATTGGCCGCGAATCTGGGATTTGAAATCGATCCCGACACCCTCGCCGCCATTCAAGCCCATTGCGTGGAAATACGAGAAGTAAGTGCCGAGCGCATTGCCGAAGAACTCACCCGTATGTTGACTTTGGGCGGTGCGGGGCAGGGAATGCGTCTCCTGGAGCAGACAGGGCTCTTGAAGCAAATTCTACCGGAAGTTGCCGCGATGAAGGGAGTGAGCCAACCTCTTAAATTTCATCCCGAAGGAGATGTCTGGACTCATACCTTGAAGATGCTCGATATGATGACTTGTCCGGCAGATGACCGGCTGGCATGGGGTGTGCTGCTGCATGATGTGGGTAAACCCGATGTATGGAAAGAAGACGAGCGAGGCATACACTTTAACGGTCATGCCCAACAGGGCGTTGTCCTGGGAGAAAAAATCCTGAGAAGACTTAAATTTTCCCGGGCCGATATGGAGTTGGTGCTGAGCCTGATACGCTGCCACATGATTTTTATAAATGTACGGGAGATGCGGCCGAGCCGATTAAAGCGCTTACTTCGGATTTCTTCTTTTGACCTGTATCTGGAACTCCATCGTCTGGACTGCCTGGGCAGTCACGGAAATCTCGACACTTATGAATACTGTCGGCAAAAGCGGGAAGAATGGACCGCTGAGAAGCTGAAACCTCCGCCATTGCTTACTGGGGACGACCTGATTAAGATGGGATTCCCCCGGGGAGAAATTTACAGGGAGATTCTTCTTGCCGTGGAGAACGCCCAATTGAACGAATCCATCAAGACAACTGAGGAAGCGCGCCGACTTGTGATGAAACGCTGGTCTCATCTTATTCCTTCTTAGGAGAAATCATGATATCCCGACGATTAGAAGCCTTGAAACCCTATGTCCCGGGTGAACAGCCCCGGGATCGGTCCTATCTGAAACTAAATACCAACGAAAGTCCCTATCCTCCCTCACCGCGAATCGAAGCCTTGCTGCGGGAATACGATACAGCCCTTCTGCGCCTGTATCCCGATCCTTGGTCCCTGAACCTTCGAAACAAGATCGCGGAGAAGTACGGTCTCGATACGGAAAACGTTTTTGTCGGCAACGGCTCCGATGAGATACTGAGCTTTGTCTGGTATGCCTTTTTCGACGGGTTTTACGGAAAACTGCTTTTTCCGGAATTCACCTACAGCTTTTATCCCGTTTACTGTGACTTCTACGGAATTCCCTACCGCAGGATACCCTTGAAACCGGACTTTTCCATCGATCTGGACGCCATGATCGAAAACGATGGGGAGCCTTCCTGCGGATTAGTTTTTCCCAATCCAAACGCCCCGACGGGGATCGCCCAATCACTGGACCAAATAATGAATCTCCTGAATCGGTATCCAAAAGATCGGGTTGTGGTCATCGACGAGGCTTATATCGATTTTGGCGGCGATAGTGCCGTCGAATTGATCGGTTTACACGACAATCTTCTTGTCGTTCGCACCTTTTCCAAAAGCTTTTCCCTGGCCGGCCTCCGTCTTGGCTGTGCCTTGGGAAGTCCGGAACTGATCAAATCCCTGTTCGTGACAAAGGATTCCTTTAATTCCTATACTGTAGGCAGGCTGACGCAGGCGATCGGGGAAATCGTGCTGGAGGACGAAGACTGGTTTGACGAGAAAATAAATCGCATAATAGAGGCGAGAACATACTTTGCCGCAGCCCTCGAGGAGCAGGGCTGGCAGGTTCTGCCATCGAAAGCGAATTTTGTCTTTGCGAGAAAGCCGGGTGTAACGGGCAAAGACGTTTACACAGTTCTGAAGGAACAGGGCATTCTCGTCAGATATTTCGATATTGAGGGCATTCGGGATTTTGTCCGTATTACC
>MVQR01000457.1 GCA_002067815.1 Syntrophus sp. PtaB.Bin001
AACACCCATGGGCATGTGGATCACATATGCGGAAACCGCGAAATGAAATCAAAGACAGGGGCGCCCATTATTATCCATGAAGCGGATGCCTTCATGCTGGGCAACACGTCCCCGATGTTGCTCCAGATGTTCGGGGCGGAAGATTCCCCGCCGGCCGACATTACGGTGAAAGATGGCGACATGATCACCGTAGGCAAAATTTCCCTGAAGGTTATTCACACTCCCGGGCACTCTCCTGGAGGAATGTCCTTGTATACCAAGGGCTTCGTTTTCACAGGCGATACCCTCTTTGTGGAAAGCGTTGGTCGAACGGATTTACAAGGTTCATCGGGGACACAGATGTTTCGTTCAATAAAAGAAAAGTTATTCACTTTACCCGACGATACGCAGGTCTTGCCGGGACACAACTACGGCAGAACATCCACTTCAACAATAGGTCACGAAAAAAAATTTAATCCTTTTTTCCGCTAAGGAAAAGATCAGGAGGCTGGAAATGAAAAAGGGGGGCCTGTTTAAGACCAGTTTTGCAGGATTGAACCTGTTTAATGTCGGCAAGGTTCGAGACATTTACGATCTCGGTTCACATCTCCTTGTCGTCGCTACGGACCGAATATCAGCTTTTGATGTAGTCATGCACGAACCTATTCCGGACAAAGGCAAAATCCTGACGCAAATGTCCGCATTCTGGTTCAAAAAGATGGATGATATCGTCGGAAATCATCTTGTTTCCATCAATACCGATGATTTCCCGTCTCAATGCCTTCCTTATCGAAAAGAATTGGAAGGAAGGAGTATGCTGGTCAAAAAAGCAACCCCTCTCCCCGTGGAGTGCATAGTTCGAGGATATCTAAGCGGATCAGGCTGGCAGGACTACAGAATGAAAAAAACGGTTTCAGGAGTAAGGCTACCGGATGGATTGAAAGAATCTTCCAAACTGGCGGAACCGATTTTTACTCCAACGACAAAAGCCCCCGAGGGTGAACATGATTCACCCATCACGAAGAAGGAAACCGAAGACATATTAGGCGTCGAGAACACTGAAAAAATTATTGAAATCAGTATCGCCGTATACAACAGGGCCTCAAAGATTGCAGACGATGCAGGAATTATCATCGCTGACACGAAAATGGAGTTCGGGCTGATTGATGGGAAACTCATTTTGATTGATGAACTGCTTACGCCGGATTCCTCAAGATTCTGGTCTAAAGCAGATTATGTCGAAGGCCGACCGCAGAAGAGTTTTGACAAACAGTTTCTCCGTGATTATCTGCTTTCCTTGAGCTGGAATCAAAAGCCGCCTGCCCCGCGACTTCCTGAAGAAATAATCACCAAGACCCGTGAGAAATATGAGGAAGCCCTGAAACGACTTGTGGCGTGATTTCAATTCACGATCAAAGATCATTTCAAAGACAAGAGGCAAGAACCGCTGAGGCGTACACAATACGTTTTAGCAACCTGCACCGAAACCTAGAAAAGGATAGCGCTTTTTATACGGAACCGGAATGATTATATAATGCCTCTCTTGACAACGTGGCAAACAATCATTATCTTCTGCCCGGAAGATTAGGGAACAAAGCTTCAACACAGGGACATTTCTATTCATCAACAGTCTTTATCCCTCTTTCGAATACATTGTTCATTTCATAAACGGTAATGGAGGTTTCTCTGAAACACAATGGCAAAAAGTTGTTATTACGAAATTCTGGGTGCGAGCCGAACCGCCACAGAAGAAGAGATAAAAAAGAATTACCGTAAACTGGCAATGAAGTACCATCCGGATCGGAATCCGGGAAATAAAGAAGCTGAAGAAAAATTTAAACAGGCAGCCGAAGCTTACGAGGTATTGAGCGACAGGAAAAAACGGGAAATTTATGATCGTTATGG
>MVQR01000458.1 GCA_002067815.1 Syntrophus sp. PtaB.Bin001
CCGCCGTTTCCCGTTGGGGAACAAAGACAATCTCTCCGCCTTTCTGGGCAATTGCGGGAATCATGGAGGCGGGCGCCGCCAGCCGGGAATAGCCGCCCCCCGCCTTTAGAAATGACAGGGCGGCAAAACAAGGCGCCCCGAAATAGTTCGCCGCCCCGGCGATAAAAAGGACCTCCCCAATGCTCCCCTTGTGTGCGTCTGGATTGCGCGGCGGCACCGGCGGCGGGCTGTTCAACCGGACACGGATCGACTGTCCCTCCTGCAGGTCCGGCGGGAAAGAGATATGGCAGACATACAGTTTCCCGCCTTGCGCGAAACCGGGATAAAGGATGTTGCCGATCTTCGGGAGTCCGAAAGTCACCGTAAATTCGGCCTGCACCGCTGTCCCCATAATTTCGCCCGTATCTCCGTTTACCCCGGAGGGTATATCCAGACTGAGCACCGGCTTGCCGCTTGTATTGATCAGTTCAATGACCTCCTTGAAAAACCCTTCCACCTGCCGGTCCAGACCGGTTCCGAAAAGGGCATCCACAATGCCGTGACAGTGAAGGACATCGCTGCGAATCTCTTCGAGAGAATTTATACGCACAGGGTTGATGGGCAACTTATTAAGAATATCCAGATTGGTCCGGGCAGCTCCCTTAAATTTTTCCGGATCCGCCAGCAGAAATACCTTGACAAATCCCCCATCAGAGAAAATTTTCCGGGCGACGACAAAGCCATCGCCGCCGTTGTTCCCCCCTCCACAGAAAACTATGAACTTCTTGCCCCGGATGCCGACCTCCCGGTTCAAAACAGCCGCCGACGCCAGTCCCGCATTCTCCATGAGGATTTCTTCCGGAATGGAAAGATTTTCAATGGCATATCTATCCATGGCGCGCATTTCCCGAACACTGCAAACTCTCATAATCGATCCCTCCTCGCTCTGTCAGCAATCTGTTCCTTTCTCTTTATCCGAAGACGTTATCTTTTAAAAGTGTATTTTCCGGGTGCATTATGCTAAAGTTTCAAAATTGGCATCGGCAAGACATTCGCAATTATTACGCTTCGTAAAGTTCGATGAGCATTGTCTTCACGCCACTAAGCAGAACAGGAGTTTTTCGTTTTTCATGCAAATCTTCACCTCCCGGGACGAAGCCCTGGGAATGCTGAGCCTTATAATCGCAGTAACTCTGTTCAGTACGGTTGAAATCGCGAGCAAATTTATCGGATCGCGGACAGACCCGCTGGTGATAACTTTTATCCGTTTTTTTCTGACAGGCATTTTTCTTATAATGTTATCTATCCCGGTTCTTCGCCTGCGCATCGAGCCTCTGGGGGCCAGGGATTATGGAATATTCTGCCTTAACGGCTTTCTCGGGATTACCATCGCGATATCGATTTTTCATACGGCCGTTCAAACTATGGACAAAGCGGCCTCCTGTGCCGTTGTCTTCAGCGTTAATCCGGTCTTCGTCATGATCCTAGCACGCTTCATCAATGGAGAGACCTGGAATTTGCGCAAGTGGTTTGCCATGCTGCTGGGCGTCACGGGAGTCTGTTTCTTCGCCTTTGAATCGGGAATTCTTTCACGGTCTTCCGTCAACGGTATTGGATTGATGCTGCTGTCCGCATTCTTTTTTGCTCTCAGCATCTGCATTTCCAGACGCACCGTTGCCCGGTACGGCGCGGTCATGTTGATGGGATTTTCCGCGCTTTTCGGCAGCCTCTTCATTCTGCCCCTTGTCTGGCTGAACATCACATTCAGGGAGCTGGTCAACTTGAGAAATGTCTGGCAGCCTCTGCTTTATCTGGCATTGCCCGGAACGACCCTGGCCTATGCTCTTTACTACTTTGGATTCCTTAACGTCCCGGCGCAAAAAGGCTCTATGAC
>MVQR01000459.1 GCA_002067815.1 Syntrophus sp. PtaB.Bin001
GGCCTTGTAAAAGGCGAGCCCGAAGGAGTTGGCCAGACCGAGGACTTCACCGGTGGACCGCATTTCCGGTCCCAGGACCGGGTCGACTTCCTGGAACATGTTGAAGGGGAAGACCGCTTCCTTCACGCCGAAGTGAGGGATTGCCCGGGTGGAAAGATTCAGCTCCGAAAGCTTCTTTCCGAGCATGACCTGGGTGGCGATCCGGGCCATGGAGATGTTGCAGATCTTGGAGACCAGGGGTACTGTCCGCGAGGCCCGCGGATTGGCTTCCAGTATGTAGACGACATCGTCGGCGATGGCGTACTGGATGTTCATAAGGCCGACAACCTTGAATTCGATGGCGATGGTCTTTGTGTATTCATTGATCGTTTCCAGGTGCTTGGGGGCGATGCTGATCGGCGGAATGACGCAGGCGGAATCGCCGGAATGGATGCCCGCCAGCTCGATGTGCTCCATGACGGCAGGGACAAAGGCGTCCGTTCCGTCAGAGATGGCGTCGGCCTCCGCCTCGATGGCGTTTTCCAAGAATTTGTCGATGAGAATGGGCCGCTCCGGGGTGACCCCTACGGCGGCGGCCACATAGCGTTTCAACATCTCTTCGTCATGGACGACTTCCATGCCTCGGCCGCCCAGAACGTAGGAAGGGCGGACCATGAGGGGATAGCCGATCCGGTCGGCGACGGCTAAAGCTTCTTCCAGGTTGCTGGCCATTCCCGACTCGGGCATGGGGATTCCCAGTTTCTTCATCATCTTGCGGAACCGGTCCCGGTCCTCGGCAAGATCGATGGTTTCGGGAGAAGTCCCGATGATCCTTACCCCGGCCTTTTCCAGCTCGCCGGCGATGTTCAGCGGCGTCTGGCCTCCGAACTGGGCGATGACGCCTTCCGGTTTTTCCTTTTCGTAGATGCTCAGGACATCCTCTACCGTGAGCGGTTCAAAATAGAGCTTGTTGGAAGTGTCGTAGTCCGTCGAGACTGTTTCGGGATTGCAGTTTACCATGATCGACTCAAATCCTTCGTCCCGGATGGCGAAGGCCGCATGAACGCAGCAGTAGTCGAATTCGATGCCCTGGCCGATCCGGTTGGGCCCGCCGCCCAGGACCATGATCTTCCTGTTGCCACTGACCCCGACCTTGTCCGGGGCGTTGTACGTGGAATAATAGTAGGCAGCGTCTTCCACGCCGCTGACGGGCACGGCTTCCCAGGCCTCGACCACGCCCAGGGCGGTACGCTGTCTACGGATGTCCGCTTCGGGAATGCCGAGGATCTGGGCTAGATACCGGTCCGCAAAGCCGTCTTTCTTCGCCTTGACCAGCAGTTCATCGGGAAGGGATTTCCCTTTACAGGAAAGGATTTCTTCTTCGAGGTCCACCAGTTCCTTCATCTGTTCGATAAACCAACGCTTGATGTGGGTTTTCTTATGGAGGAGTTCAATGTCGGCGCCTTTGCGGAGGGCCTCGTACATGAGAAACTGCCGTTCGCTGGAAGGTTCCGACAGATTCTCCAGCAGGTCATCCAGGCTGCGGCTGTTGAAATCTTTGACGAATCCGAGGCCGTAACGACCCTTTTCCAGAGAACGAATCGCTTTCTGGAATGCTTCCTTGTAGTTCTTGCCGATGCTCATGACCTCACCCACGGCACGCATCTGGGTGCCGAGTTTGTCCTGGGCGCCGGGGAATTTCTCGAAGTCCCACCGGGAAAACTTGACTACGACGTAATCTCCCCAGGGGGTGTACTTGTCGAGAGTACCCTCCCGCCAGTAGGGAATCTCGTCGAGGGTGAGCCCACCGGCGAGCATGGAGGAGACCAGGGCGATGGGGAAACCAGTGGCCTTCGAGGCCAGTGCGGAGGATCGGGAGGTC
>MVQR01000460.1 GCA_002067815.1 Syntrophus sp. PtaB.Bin001
TTGCTTGAGGGGGGGACTTATAGAAAGCTTCCCAAGACGCTTTTTCTTGACGATTATCTCTGGGAAAAAACGGATATGGTTGAGCAGCTAAAAAATGCCGCCTGCATTTAACATTGAGATGGAAATAACAAAGAATAAGGCAGTGAAAAAGTGATATCCGCTTGACGGGGGGAAATATGAGCTTTCTGAAAATCAACAATTCATTAGCATATCGCGTAGCTGATCTTAGCCTTGCAGAATGGGGGAGAAAAGAGATGGTCTTGGCAGAAAATGAAATGCCAGGACTCATGGCTGTTCGTGAAAAGTATGGACATCAGAAGCCTTTAGCTGGTCTGAAGATTATGGGCAGTCTTCACATGACGATACAAACGGCGATGTTAATTGAGACCCTCAAAATTCTTGGTGCTGATATCCGTTGGGCTTCATGCAACATATTTTCGACGCAAGATCATGCAGCTGCAGCGATCGCTGAATCGGGAACGGCTGCTGTTTATGCCTGGAAGGGAGAAAGTCTCGAAGAATATTGGTGGTGTACTGAACAGGCATTGACCTGGCCGGATGGCAGCGGTCCAGATATGATCGTTGATGATGGCGGAGACGCAACCCTGTTTATTCATCAGGGAGTTCGTATTGAGAAAGATCCTAGCATTATGAGGATCAATCAGACTAACAAAGAAATGCAAATCATAATGGAACGACTGAAACACTCATTTGCCGAAGATAGCAATAGATGGACCAGAATAGCTGCCGGAATTAGAGGAGTTTCTGAAGAAACAACAACAGGTGTACACAGGCTTTATCAAATGGCCAAAACTGGAGAACTCCTATTTCCTGCAATTAATGTTAATGATTCCGTTACAAAGTCGAAATTTGACAATCTTTATGGCTGCCGGGAATCATTGGCTGATGGGATCAAAAGGGCAACGGACATCATGATAGCAGGGAAGGTAGTTATTATCTGTGGATATGGAGATGTCGGAAAAGGTTGCGCCCAGTCAATGCGGGGATTCGGTGCCCGAGTCATCATATCAGAAATCGATCCAATATGTGCTCTACAAGCGGCAATGGAAGGATACGAGGTTAAAACGCTGGATGACGTTGTTGAAGAGGGTGACATTTTTGTTACAGCTACAGGATGTTGTGATGTGATTACCGGTGAACATATGCAACGCATGAAAAATGAAGCAATTGTCTGCAACATAGGTCATTTTGACAGCGAGATAGCTATGCATTACCTGGAGAAGAATCCGGCCTTCAAAAAAGAAATTATAAAACCACAAGTCGATAAATGGACGCTTTCTTCAGGGCGTTCCATCATCGTGTTGGCAGAAGGTCGCCTTGTCAATCTAGGCTGTGCTACCGGTCATCCGAGCTTTGTTATGAGCAATAGTTTTACTAATCAATGTCTGGCTCAAATTGAACTAGCCAGTTGTGATTATAAACCTGGAGTATACACTTTACCTAAAAAACTCGATGAAGAAGTGGCAAGACTGCATCTAGGACGATTGGGTGTGAAGTTGTCGCGTTTGACTCAGAAACAGGCCGATTATCTCGGCGTACCGGTTGATGGACCTTATAAAGCTGATCATTATAGATATTAAATAACCTTCTTTAAAATCTGTGAATAAAAAAAGAGGAGAAAAAGTTTGCCTTGCGAATTTAGTTCGCATGAAAATCAGGTCCTGACGTGTTTAAAAAGATAAAGCGCAAAAAGACCGAAGATCAGGTTGGCCATCCAGGCTGCAAGTAGTGGGGGGATGCTTCCAGACCTTCCCAGCGACATTGCAAAAGCGAAAATAATCCAATAAGAAAATCCGATAATCAAACCGGCGAAGATGCTTCCAGCCAGGCCG
>MVQR01000461.1 GCA_002067815.1 Syntrophus sp. PtaB.Bin001
CTTTCCGACAGGCATCTCCTGGCCCTTTCTTTTCCAAGAAAAAACTGTAAGGGACTACCATAATTCACAGGCAGTGTCCATGACATAATTGCACAGCCCGTCTGCTTTCCGGTATTCTGCTTGACAAGTCTCAAGCATTCACGATAGGGTCCAGCGTTTCTATTTACGGTTCAAAAAACGACGAGGTGAATCTTATGGGATTACTGAAAGGGACCCTCTCTTTTTCTCTTTACCGGCTTGAGGGTTCATTGCCTACTCAAGCAGATGATTTTATTGCCCGTCAGCTTAAGGCTTTCGCCTTCCGAAATATCAGCCTGACTTCCGAAGAAAAAGCGATAGGCTGGACCAGTATCGAGAATGTCTTGGACACTGATTTCGAAGGGGCAAAATACATCTGGGGCGATTATCTTATGCTGGCATTGCGCGTCGACCGAAAAACGGTTCCCCCTTCCCTTCTCAAAATCCGCTTGCTGGAAGCCGAGCAGGATTTTCTCGCCGAAACGGGACAGAAAAGAATATACCGCGAACAGCGCGATGATCTCCGGGAGCGCGTTCATCTGGAGCTTTTCAGTAAAAGCCAGCCGATTCCGGCCTTTTATGAATTCTGTTGGTCCTTGTCGCAGAAAACACTTCTCCTCTGTAGTCTCTCAGAAAAAGTGATCGACGATTTTCAGGATTTCTTCAAGCAGACTTTCTCCCTATCCGTTTATCCGTACACTCCCTGGGACCCCCTCTGGCTTGATGAGGAACTGTCTTCAAAACTGGCCCTTGCCGAAAAAGAGAACATGCCCGATGCGGCTGCGACATCTGGATTGCCGGCCGTAGACCGGACTTCGCTGGGCCGTGAATTTCTCACGTGGTTGTGGTTTAAAAGCGAGGAAAGAAACGGAGTTATTTCGCTTCCCGGAACGGGAGACATCGAGCTTCTCCTTGTACGCAGGCTCGTCCTTGAGTCGGGAGACGGCGAATATGCCGAAACCGTTGTCTGTCAGGGAATGCATTCCGATCTAAAGGAGGGCAAGGAAGCCCTTCGGCAGGGGAAAAAGATCAAGGAGGCCCGAATCAGGCTCGATAAGGATGAGGGCACATGGGAATTCACGCTGAAGGCGGACCGCTTTTCCTTCCAGTCCCTGAAGCTGCCGGTAATGACCGACAAGCTTGATGATCAGGAAGACCGCGACGGAGCGATTTTAGAGCGGATCTACCTTGTCGAGACGGCGACAAAGACTATGACACAGCTTTTCCGGCTGTTTCTTGAAATCCGCCTTTCTCCCAATTGGCTTTCTACAGAAGCTCCCCGGATTAAAAACTGGTTGCAGCAGCAATAATTCAAACTATTGGAATAAGCAAGATATGCTGTCTTGATGAAAATCCTGATTATTTTTCCCAATCACGGCGGGATTGAAGCTTGGCGACTTTTTCCTCCTCCTTATGGATTGGCCTAAAAGAGAATTCAATATTGCCGCCGGCCGAATCACTGTATTCCAGGGAAATGTCCAGTTCCGCTCCTGACCAGTAGTAAGTTTCCGTATCCTCTCGGTTTATGGAAACGCCTTCGCCGTGATTTTCAAAAAAATATTTTTTAATCTTTTCAAAGTCTTTTCTGGAATCAATCACGACGCTAACGCGATAAAAACGGCCCCGATAAAAGTCATAAATAATGTCCGATACCTTCACTCCGCCGATCTTGAGGGTATCTTTTTCAAGGCGATAGGAAGAGACATCTCCCTCTTCCTTTACTTTCAAAAAAGTCCGTCCGGTCAGACTTTCCAGGCGTTGCCCCCAGAGTATTCCCCGAAAAGCCATGGGTTCATTCGGAATGACATCCATTATCCTTCTCCTT
>MVQR01000462.1 GCA_002067815.1 Syntrophus sp. PtaB.Bin001
AGAAGCTTCCCGCATTCTGCGTTCCGCCGGGGTTTCAAAGGACAGCATTTTCAAGGTCCTCGTTGAAATTCGAGGTAATCAAAGAATCACAGACCCCAATCCCGAAGAAAAATACCAGGCCCTGAAGAGGTATGCCAAGGATTTCAACGAACTGGCCCTTAAGGGCGCTTTCGATCCGGTCATAGGCAGAAATGACGAAATACGGAGAATCATGCAGGTCCTTTCCCGAAGGACAAAGAATAACCCGGTGCTGATCGGTGAACCAGGCGTCGGAAAAACTGCGATCGTCGAAGGACTTGCACAGCGAATCGTAAATGGCGACGTTCCGGAAAGCCTGAAAAACAAGAGGGTAATCGGTTTGGATATCGGCGCCCTCGTGGCAGGCGCTAAATATCGCGGAGAATTTGAGGATCGACTCAAGGCAGTATTGAAGGAAGTAACCAGCGCCCAGGGTGAAATTATTTTGTTTATCGATGAAATACATACGGTGGTCGGCGCCGGAGCTGCGGAAGGGTCCGTGGATGCATCCAACATGCTCAAACCGGCCCTGGCGCGCGGCGAGTTGCGCTGTGTTGGCGCCACAACTTTGAATGAGTACAGAAAGCACATCGAGAAAGACCCTGCCTTGGAGCGGCGTTTCCAGCCCATCATGGTCAGGGAACCGAACGTTGAAGATACTATTGCCATCCTTCGGGGGCTTAAGGAGAGGTATGAAATTCATCACGGCGTCCGGATAAAGGATTCGGCCATCGTAGCTGCAGCCACCCTCTCGAACCGATACATTACGGACCGTTTCCTTCCCGACAAGGCGGTGGACCTGGTCGATGAAGCTGCGTCACGTTTGAGAATAGAGCTGGACAGTCTACCCGCAGAAATCGATGTCCTGGAAAGAAAGGCTATCCAATTGGAAATCGAGCGTCAGTCATTGAAGAATGAAACAGACAGGTCTTCCATGGAAAGGATGGACAAGATAGATCGGGAACTTGCCGAATTGCGGGCATCCATGGACAGCATGAAGATGCACTGGTCCGAGGAGAAGGAGATTATCAAGAAAATTCAAACGATCAAAAGCGACCTGGAAAATTTCAAAAATGAAGAACAAAACGCCATGCGGGAAGGAAACCTCGCCAGAGCGGCGGAAATCCGGTATGGGAAGCTGGTCGAATTGAATAAGGCTCTGGAAGAGCAACAGTCACACCTGGAGATGATTCAGAAGGACAGCAAGATGCTCAAGGAAGAGGTCGATGCCGAGGATGTGGCGGAGGTTGTCGCCAATTGGACAGGCATACCTGTTGCCAGGATGATGGAAAGCGATGTCCAGAAGCTGATCCATATGGAAGACCGACTCAAACAACGCGTGATCGGGCAGGACGAAGGCATTCACGCCGTCTCCAGTGCCCTTCGCAGAGCCCGCTCCGGACTTCAGGACCCCAATCGCCCCATCGGCTCCTTCATCTTTCTCGGTCCGACCGGTGTGGGAAAGACGGAACTGGCCAGAGCACTGGCCGAATTCATGTTCGACAATGAGCAGGCCATGATCCGCATCGACATGTCAGAATACATGGAAAAGCATTCCGTCGCTCGTTTGATCGGAGCACCGCCCGGTTACGTGGGTTACGATGAGGGGGGGTATTTGACTGAGGCTGTTCGCCGACGGCCCTATGCGGTCCTGCTTTTCGACGAGATTGAAAAGGCCCACCCCGATGTGTTTAATATTCTGCTTCAGATTCTTGATGATGGTCGTCTGACGGACGGGCACGGACGCACCGTCGATTTCAAGAATACGATTGTTATTCTGACGTCGAATGTGGGCAGT
>MVQR01000463.1 GCA_002067815.1 Syntrophus sp. PtaB.Bin001
CAGTTCCTTTTGTTCCCATCTGTCTGGATAAGGTAATAAAGTACATGCGATCCCCTCGATTATGGCCGTTAAGTCGTTCTCTTTCACAGTTTCGCTATTATATGCGTTATTTATTACCGTTAAAAGCAAAATATAAGGCAGATGAGAGGATACAAAACCAGGTCTATCCGTAGCTCGATGAATCATCTATACGGTCCTATATTACCTTTACCCCTTCATCGAGATACTTGATCAGCAGATAGACGAAAAACTCAATGATCCGCCTCTTGCCGACCTTGATTTCCGCCGTAAGGCTCATGCCGGAAACGATCGGGGTTTTCACGCCGCCAACCATCAGTGTTTTTTCCAGAGGCGTGATAAAACTTCATAAATAGGGCCGAGTTTTTCATCATCCGTGCTGTATCCGGCAATGTTCCGGATCTCTCCTTTAAGTAGCCCGTACTTATGAAAGTCGAAAGTGTCAACCTTGATTGCCACGGGCATCTTTTCACGGATGAAGCCGATGTCCTTGTTGAGCACCATGACCTTGGCGGTCAGGGGCGCCGTCAGGGGAACCAGCGTTATCCGCTTCTGCGCGGGCGTGACCACCCCTCCTACGGTATGAAAAAGAAGATTGGCGATATGACCGTCCACCGGCGCAAGAATTCTCTGTTTTTCTCCTGGGCAATTCAAGAGACACAACACTTAATCACCAATCAGTTTGTTTTTTTCTTTGGACCAGGTCTTTGTCGCTGTAACATGCGACCCGTCAATCCTTCCATCTTCTTTACAAAATCGAAATCACCAGCCGGTCTTCCCGTCCTGGTCGATTTTTTTATGTTCTGAATTTCATCAGCATCTTCGGTTGCCTCCAGCAAATACTGCTGCCAGTCTCTTACCAAACTGTATAAATCCCTGTTTTTAACCAAAATGTCATTTACATCACCAACGTGATAGGAAACACTGGACCACTTATACTGCCAGGCATAATCGGCCAAACCGGCGGCAACCGGATTATTCTCCACATAACGAACGGCTGCCAGCAAATGAGGTTCATCCAGCACGCAGGAACCAAATCTTCCTTGAAACAGGTATCCTCGAGTATTGTCCTGGAAATTCTTCATCCGCGTGTATCGGTTATGTGCTTCTCCAAATCCTCTGGCAAATGAAGTTTCCGTGTGTGGCACTGCAATGAAATGAACATGATTTGTCATCAGACACCATGCAAGAATGTCTATAGCACTCCGCTCGGCTTCTTCTTTTATGAACTGTAAATACTGTCTCCGCTCCTCGTCACTTTGAAAAATATCCATAGAACGGACGCCACGCTGTGTAACGTGATGTGGAAAATCTACAGCAACGATTCTTGATATTCTCGGCATGAAGAATTTCTCAGACTTTTTCAGAATAGATTAAGAGAGTTAAGTGTTATGTCCCCCGAAGCCCCCCCGAAGCCCCCAAGTTTATTTTGTGCAGCTGAGTCACCCTGATCTGCAGCTTTCCGGTACCATTTTACGGCTTCAAAATAATCCTGCTCAACACCGATCCCCGTCTCAAAGCTCACCCCCAAATTATACTGTGCAGGCCCCAGCCCTTGTTCTGCAGCTCTTCTGAACCAGTAATTAGCTGTCTTATAATCACGAGGAACACCTCTACCTTTTAAGTAAGACATCCCTATATTATACTGTGCAGCTAAATCGCCCTGCCGGGCAGTACAATTCCACCACTTGATTGCTTCTTGATAGTTTTGAGGAACTCCCAGACCCTCAGCATACATTCTTGCAAGATA
>MVQR01000464.1 GCA_002067815.1 Syntrophus sp. PtaB.Bin001
CCCGGGCCCCAAGCAGGGGAGCGCCCGGGTCGGCAAGTCCGGAACGGACAAGCTTGTCGGCATACTTGCGGATCAGGTGCTCCATTTTATCCTCACTTTTTGTGCTCCCCGTCCCAGGAAATCCCCAATTCAGCGGCTCTTTCGCGGGTCGGCCGCCCCTCTTCATCCAGGCCGCGAATACGCCGGTAGGTGGCCAGCGCCTGAAGAAATTCCGCACGATCCAAGGGTGGGATTTCCAGATGACCGTTACCCGTTCCCGGTTCCTTGAAAAAGCGTTCCGGCAGATCGTCGTCGACACCGCGGAAACCATTGCAATAATTAGTGATCCGTTCCGAATAATCGATCCGCTCCCCGGCCGTCAAGAGGTCGTCTGCCGAAGATTCGATGCCGGTCACGGCGGTATAAATCCGGGCGTATTCTTCCAGGGAGGCGGCAAAAAAGACGAACTTGCAGGCGGTCAGGGAATCGACGACGGCAAAAAGATCTTCCGCCTGTTTGACCATCCTGGCCTTACCGCTGAAGCTGAAGCGATCTGTCGCGACAGGCTTCCGCAGGATCTCGGAACTGATGGGATAAGCCCGGAGGTGACAGCCTCCCCGCGTCGATGTAGCATAGGCCAGGGCCATCCCGTAAGCCCCTCGGGGATCGTAACCCGGCAGTTCCATTCCCTTAACAGTCATGGCCGCTTCCGGCCGTCCGCAGGCCCGCGCATAGGCGGCAGCCCCCTGCCCCAAGGCCTGCCCGATGCCTCGTCCTGTCCCGATATCCTGCAGCAGGGAGAGAATTTCCAAAGGTTCCAGGGAATGCCCCCGGATGTCCCCGTAACAGGCCAGCGTTGACGCCGCCGAGATGGTGTCCATCCCCAGTTCGGCGCACAGGCGGTTGGCTTCCATCACGGTTTCCATGTCGGCATTTTCCAGGAGGGCGCTGAAATGGGAAAGGGTCTCGAATTCGGGGAGGCTCCGGCCGTCGGCCGCCGTCTTTTTGCAGAGAATGGAGCACCCCCGGCAGCCGGTTCGACGAGGGGTATAGCGCCGGTGGAAGGCATGGGCATTCATCTGCCGGGCGGCAGCGAAATGAGTCCGGTGGAAATTCTCCGTGGGCATCATCCGGCGGGCGTCGATGAGATCGTAAAGTGCCGCCGTTCCGTATTGTCCGATGCCCAGCTCCCCGAGAAGGGCCGGCGATGCCGCCATCAGGCGTTGAACGTCTTCTTTCGCCCTATTAAGAGCTTCGGGGTCGGCGACTTTTGTTTTTCCTGTGCCCCGGACAGTCAGGTATTTCAAATTCTTGACGGCGAACATCAGCCCCAGGCCGTTGCGACCCACCGCGTAGTGGCCGTCCACGATGATCGAAGCGAAACGGACTCCCGCCTCAGCCGCCGGTCCGGCCAGGGCCACCGCTCCTTTTTCTTTCAAGCGGGCATAGGCTCCGGAAATTCCCATTCCGGCCATTGCGGAAGCATCCACCAGAGTCACCCGGTCGTCGGCAATCTCGATGCCGCAGGCGGCCTTTGCCCTGCCGGTAAGAACAAGGCCGTCCCAACCGGCCTTGTTCAGCGCCGTTCCCAGCGAGCCGCCGACGGAGCCGTCCCCCACCGCGCCGGTGAGAGGAGAACGGGACATGACGTTGATCCGGCCTGAGGTCGGCGAGGCAGTATTTACCAAAGGGCCGGTAAAAAACAGCAGGGGCATTTCCGGATCATTCCAGGATCGCGTCGCCGCTTTCCGCAGATAATGACCCGCCAGTCCCCGGCCGCCGATC
>MVQR01000465.1 GCA_002067815.1 Syntrophus sp. PtaB.Bin001
AGTCGTTTTTGATCCGGAATTGTGCAACGGTTGCGGGGTTTGCGTAACCGCCTGCCCGGCAAGGGCCATGGAGATAAACCTGGGATTCTGACGCAATTTTATATTATTCCGCTTCCGGGCGTTTTTCCTTGTCCTTTCCTATCAACGAATCCACACTGTCGGAGAATTTCTTGCCCTTCTCGTAAACTTCTTTTCCTTTTTCATAGGTTTTTTTGCCGGTTTCGACAACTTTTTCCGTCTGGGTTTTCGTCTTCTGCAGGGCTTGACTCACGTCTTTCCACGTCCGACCCGGCTGCTTCAGATAAAAATATCCAGCAACCCCCAAAGCCACCAGAAAACAGAACAGCGCCAGCTTAATCAGCCTTTTGAAGATGAAATATGCAATCAGCACGGCAGCGGCGATAGTAAGCGCTAAAGCAATATGATGAGAAGAAAGGTATGCAATCAAGCCATCCATCGGAAACCTCCAGGGGCGATTTTTTGTTCTTTAGCCTGCTTTAAGATTAAAATCCAGTTCTCCTTTCGCCTTGACAAACCATTTCAGGGTGATAGAAGTTCCCCGCGAAAAGACTCACCAGGGAGAAAAATTTGAAGACGGAATCCCCGCCGGTTAAGGTAGCAATAGCCACACTAGGCTGCAAAGTCAATCAGTACGAATCGGCAGCCATCGGAGAATCCCTGGCCCAACGGGGTCACACGATCGTTCCCCTTTCCGAGGCGGCGGACTTCTGCATTATCAACACCTGCACGGTGACAGCCCGGACCAACTATCAATCCCGGCAGATCATCCGAAAGGCGATCCGGAAAAACCCCGCCGCCGTCATTATCGTAACGGGATGTTACGCCCAGACAGCCCCGGCTGAAATCGCCGAAATTCCCGGGGTTGCCCTGATTGCCGGACATGCGGAAAAGGATCAGATTCCCGATCTACTCAGTCGCCTTCTGAAAGACCGCCTCGAAACCCGAGTGGGAGACATCGGGGGAACCCGGCAGTTCTCTTCTCTGGCGGTAACGCGCTTTCAGGATCACACCCGGGCGTTCCTGAAGATTCAGGATGGCTGCAACGCCTGGTGCGGCTACTGCATCGTCCCCTCGGCCCGGGGAAGAAGCCGGAGCCTGCCGGAGGACCGGGTAATGGAACACCTGAAATACCTGGGCCGAACGGGCTACCGGGAGATTGTCCTTACGGGAATTCACCTGGGCGCTTACGGGCAGGATCTTTCTCCGGCGACGTCTCTTTTCGATCTTCTGCAAAAAGTTGAAGTAAACCGCCCTGTCGAGCGGCTCCGCCTGAGTTCCATCGAACCGACCGAGATTTCCGATAAGCTGATTTCCCTAATACAACAGTCAACTCTTCTCTGCCCGCACCTGCACATTCCTCTTCAGAGCGGCGACGACACGGTTCTTTCCCTCATGAAGCGGCACTACACGGCCTCTTATTTCAAGGACCTGCTGGAAAAGCTCGTCCGGGCGATCCCCGATCTTGCCATCGGCGTCGATGTGATTGCCGGGCTCCCCGGTGAAGATGCCGCAGCTTTCGAACGCACGGTTAAGCTTATCGAGGACCTGCCCGTCGCCTATCTTCATGTCTTCCCCTATTCGGTGCGGCCGGGAACGCCCGCCGCCTCCATGCCGTCTCAGGTCCCCTCGGAAGAGAAGAAAAGACGGGCTGAAATCCTGCGGAATATGGGAACACTCAAACGAGCAGCCTTCGCGGAACGTTTTCGTAACCGCGTCCTGCGTGTCCTGGTCGAAGAACGAA
>MVQR01000466.1 GCA_002067815.1 Syntrophus sp. PtaB.Bin001
TTATGGTGGGATTTGCCCGAAATGCAGTTCTTGAAGTAGCCGATAAGGTCATTGAAGCGGTGAAGAGCAAGGCCATTCGGCATTTTTTCCTGGTGGCCGGTTGTGACGGCGCCAAACCGGGAAGGAATTACTACACGGAATTTGTGGAAAAAGTTCCCCCAGACTGCGTAGTCCTGACTCTCGCCTGCGGGAAATTCCGCTTCTTTGACAAGGATCTGGGAGACATCGGCGGTATCCCCCGCTTGCTCGACATCGGTCAGTGTAACGACGCCTACTCCGCCATCGCCATCGCCGGAGCGCTTGCGAATGCCTTCGGTTGCGAGGTGAACGATCTGCCCCTCTCCATGATCCTCTCCTGGTATGAGCAAAAGGCCGTGGCAATACTTTTGACGCTGCTCCATCTGGGAATCAAGGACATTCGGTTGGGCCCCAGTCTGCCGGCCTTCGTCACGCCCAACATCCTGAATGTTCTCGTGCAAAACTTCAACATAATGCCAATTTCGACGCCGGACAAAGATTTGGAAGCGATTCTGGGTTGATGGCTGCCTGCACGGCTTCGGCTCTCGATATATCGGGGGCCGAAGTAAAAAGTTACGCAAAAACAAACCGGTAATTTATATGACTTATACGTTATAAAGGAGATCGTCATGAACACGGGCAAAGAGAAAATAAAGGGAATTCCTTTTAAACTGGAAGCGGAAGTCGCATACGCAGAAGGTTCCGTGGTAAGCAAAACACTGCTTCAGAGCGACGCCGGAACGATTACGCTTTTTTCCTTCGCGGCGGGCCAGGGATTGAGCGAACATACCGCCCCCTATGATGCAACGGTATACATACTAGACGGAGAAGCTAAGATTACAATCGGCGGAAATCCGCAGATGGTTTCTTCAGGAGAGATGTTGATCATGCCTGCCAATGTACCTCATTCCCTTCTTGCGGAAAAACAGTTCAAAATGCTGCTGGTCATGATTCGGGGATAAAAGGCGGCAAATGCGGTTCTAATCACATAAGCCGTCTGAACTTCCGGCATGGATGCAAACAGGTACGCACCGGCTTTCTATACAGATCTCGCCACCATTACTCCGGTGCGTCCCTTCTTTTTCATCAAATATCCGTAAAGCGTCTCCGGACTGATCAATACTTTGCCGGCATTTATCGAAGCATGGAGAAGATGAACCCGGCGGCGTATTCTCAAGGCAATGCCTACATGCGACACATCCATGCCTTCCATATCGGTAGTTATCGCCAGCAGGTCGCCGCTCTTAATTCGGTCTTCAGCAGACCGCAGTCTTTCCCTGGGCAGGAAATACAGTGGCTGTGAATTGATGCGCTTTTCGATCTCCGCTATCAGCAGTCGGGTCTCTTTATTCTTGAGTTCCGGATAACTATCGGGATGCTGCGTCATATAAGAGATATCCTTCAGCAATCGCTCTCCCCCGATATCCGGTGTTATATTGCGAACAAATCCTTTTTCTTCCGCATCGGAAAGCCAGTCCGAGAAATAATGGAGCCGTGAAGCATAACCGGCGATAATTCCTTTCCGATAGCGCAGCCGCTGCAGGATTGCGGCATAATCTTTAAAATCCGTCGCGCCGGTGGAGATCAGACGTTGCAGAACCACGGCATTTTCCACAAAAGTAAAGCAGTCCAGTTCCCGCAGATTGATGATCAGCCTCTCCGGTCCTCCCTGTTCCAGGGTGTACGCTGCATAAGGCCGGTCCAAAAAGGCAAGCCCGGCAGCCACAATGCCCT
>MVQR01000467.1 GCA_002067815.1 Syntrophus sp. PtaB.Bin001
GGGCAGACAAATTCAGATCCCGTTACAACTGAACAGCCACAATTAGGAGAAAGAAGAATAAATATTAATTATGAAGCAAATCCAAGACTGATTATCGGATATCATAAGCCTTCGTTTCCTGCGCATGACGATTATATTTTTGATGTGGTACAGACAATTCTTACAGATGGAAGGACCTCTCGGTTATACAAATCATTGATTGAGGGTAAAGCGATTGCTGAAAGCATCAGTGCCTCAAACGGATTGCCTGGCGCAAGATATCCAAATCTTTTTTCGATTTATGCGTCGCCTCGTCATCCACATTCACTACCTGAGCTTGAAAAAGCAATTGTAGGCGAACTTGAAAGGCTGAAGAGTGATCCGATCACCACACAAGAATTAGATAGAGCCAAGAATACTCTGAGGGCAGACTTTATAAAAAGTCTTGATTCAAATACCGAGTTGGCAGGGATGCTTTCTTATTTTGAAACAATTGCGGGCGACTATCGTTATATTATTAAGCATATGAAAATGATTGATAAGATCACCAGCCAAGACATTCAAAGAGTTGCAAATAAGTATTTTATCGATATCAACAAAACCGTAGCTACCCTTCAGTCGTCGTCTGAAAAATAGTGACATTTATGAAAATAAAAATATTCATACTTAAAATTGTTTTAATAATAACCTATTTAACGGGTACTTCACTTGCAACTCAACCTAAAATTCCGAATTTCCCGTCTCCTGAAAATTTGAAATATCCAACTTTAAAATTTAAATTTCCCAACATCGAAAGAAAACTTTTAAATAATGGAATTGCATTACATATTGCCGAAGATCATGAATTACCTTTAGTAAAGTTAAATGTCCTCGTTAATGTCGGATATTCCAATGATCCAACGGGAAAAGAAGGTCTAGCGGAATTGACCGGAAAGGTAATGCTGTCCGGTGGCACCATTGGAATGTCGGGGAACGAGATTGACGATGTTCTAGCATTTATCGCTGCAGATATCCGCTGCAATGTCAATATGGAATATACCTTTTTTACACTCACTGTTATGAAGAAGGATTTAGACACTGCTTTGGAGATATTTTCTCAAATATTGAAAAATCCGATTTTTGAGAAGGAAAAGTTGCAGGTTGCAAAAAACCTCAAAGTTGAAGAACTAAGAAGAATTTCAGATAATCCTGACTCTCTGGCATTTCGGCAGTATAGAAAGCTGTTGTATAGAGGCGATCAGAGAGGAAGACTCACGACATTTGCATCTCTGGATAGTATTGAGAGAAATGACCTGAAAACATTCCATAATTCATATTACTTTCCCGAAAATATTATCTTGGCTGTTTCTGGAGATATCAGTGTTGATGAAGCCGATGCAAAATTTAATAGATGTCTTGGTGATTGGAAGAAACTAGGTCAGTATAGAAAGAATCTTCCTCCACCGATAGGGAGCAAAGATTCAACAATTTCAATTATTCAAAAAGAGACTCCCCAATCAATTATTATTTACGGTTGCTTTGGTCCCGGTAACAATTCACCGGATTTTTATGCTTTTACTCTGCTTGATTTTATTCTTGGCAGTGGAGGCTTCCAATCTCGTTTATTTAAGGAAATCAGAACCAAAAGAGGCCTCGCATATAGTTCCGGCAGTATTTATCAGGGAAGAAAAGATTATGGGATCTTTCAGTCCTATGCATTTACGAAGACGGGATCGACCGTTCATGTGCTGGACATTAT
>MVQR01000468.1 GCA_002067815.1 Syntrophus sp. PtaB.Bin001
CCGGCGGGTATTTTCGCAGCATTGACCCTCGAGGAGCTGGGCGTTGAACCGGTTCTCATAATCGAGAAGGGAAAGGATCTCAGTGACCGCAGGCGGGGGCACTCTCAGGACATGCTTTGCGGCTGGGGAGGCGCGGGGGCGTACAGCGACGGCAAATTAACGCTCTCGCCCGAAGTCGGCGGCTTTCTGAGCGATTACGTTGAACGGAATGCGCTCCGGGAGCTTCTTTCCCACACCGATGAGATATACGTGGCTCATGGAGCCCCCGCCCGGTTGTACGGAGAGACGTCAGCGGCCGTTGAAGAGCTCGCCGACCGGGCCCGGATTGCCGATCTCGAACTGGTGCCAATGCAGGTGCGGCACATTGGAACGGAAAACTGCTCCGTAGTCCTACTGAATCTGCAACGCTCCCTTATCGAGCACGTAGAAATCCTTACCGAAACTCCTGTGGAGAAACTTCTGGCCGAGAACGGCCAAGTTCAGGGCGTGGAACTCGCCAACGGTCAGAAGATTCGCTGCAATTACGTTATTGCGGCTCCGGGGCGCGCAGGCTCCAGATGGATGAAAAAAGAAGCGGATTCCCTGGGGTTGAAGAGTAAGGCGAGCCCGGTAGATATCGGGGTGCGCGTGGAGCTGCCCGCAATTGTTCTCAAGGACATAACCGACGCCATTTACGAATCGAAGCTCATCCACTACTCAAAGACTTTCGATGACAAGGTCCGCACGTTCTGCATGAACCCCTATGGAGAAGTTGTCTGCGAAGAATTCGGCGATATCGCCGCGGTAAACGGCCACAGCTACACGGAGGCAAAAAGCGGGAACACGAATTTCGCCATTCTGGTGAGCAGCTTCTTCACGGAGCCCTTCGACGATCCCATCGGTTACGGGCGCTATATTACCCGGCTGGCGAATCTCCTGGGAAAAGGAGTGATCGTCCAGCGGCTTGGAGACCTCCTTTCCGGTCAGCGCAGCACCCCACCGCGCATCGCCCGCTGCCTCACCCGCCCGACCCTCTCTCAAGCCACTCCGGGCGACTTGAGCTTTGTTCTCCCTTACCGGCACCTGGTCAATATTCTGGAAATGCTCCAGGCGCTTGATAAGCTGGCGCCGGGGGTATACTCTCGCCATACGCTCCTTTATGGGGTCGAAGTGAAGTTTTATTCAAACAGGATCGATGTCTCGCCGGAAATGGAGACCGGGGTACGCAATCTTTTCGTTGTCGGCGACGGCGCGGGTGTTTCCCGGGGACTGCTTCAGGCGTCGGCCAGCGGGATTCTTGCCGCGCGGGCCATTGCAAAGAGGATCGGGGAAGCATCCCCGGACAGGAAGGATAGTTTTACGAAATAGAGAAAAATCGGGAGGAACCGATATGGAAAGAATTCCGAAGGCAAAAGAAGCGCTACTTTATGAAAAGCTGGATGAGGGCAAGGTACAGTGCTGTCTTTGCAGCCACCGCTGTCAAATCGCTCCCGGCAAGAGGGGGATCTGCGCGGTCAGGGAAAATAGGGAGGGCACGCTCTACAGTCTTGTCTACGGCAAGGTCATCGCCAAGCATATCGATCCCATCGAGAAAAAACCTTTATTTAATTTTTATCCGGGATCGAAATCATACTCCATCGCCACGGTGGGCTGTAACTTCCGGTGCCTGCACTGTCAAAACAGCGATATTTCCCAGTATCCCAAAGAACATCCCGGCAT